>JBKCXA010000848.1:0-4657 GCA_046316935.1 Prosthecobacter sp. | reverse complement strand
ACCTGTCCGACTACATCGACGCGCTCCTAAAATCACCGCACTACGGCGAACGCATGGCCCTGTTCTGGCTGGATGCCGCCCGCTACTCCGACACCGACGGCTTCCAATCCGATGCCACGCGCACGAACTGGCCTTGGCGTGACTACGTCGTCGAGTCATTCAATGCGAACAAGCCCTTCGATCAATTCACGCTGGAGCAATTCGCGGGGGATCTGCTGCCCAATGCCACGCCCGAGCAAAAGATCGCCACCTGCTTTCACCGCAATCACATGACGAATGGCGAGGGCGGTCGTGACAAGGAGGAGAGCCGCATCGACTACGTCATCGACCGAGTGAACACGATGGGCACCACCTGGCTCGGACTCACGCTTGGCTGCACGCAGTGCCACTCGCACAAGTTTGATCCCATCTCGCACCACGATTACTACGCGCTCAATGCCTTCTTCAACAGCATCGACGAAGACGGCGCGGCCGGCACGAATGCGAAGCCCTACCTGAGCTACCAGTCGCCGCATGCGAAGCGCGCCGTTGAGGAATCGCAAAAACTCGTCGAGGCACGCAAACCCATCGAAGCGAAGGCCAAAGCCGACGCGGAGAAGCCTTTCTCGAAGTGGTTGGAGCAGCAGCAAAAGCAGGTGAAGCCCGATCACAGCGCCTGGAGGATCATTTTGGGCTCGGTGGAGTCTCAGGAGGGCACGAAGCTGGCTCAAACGAAGGACGGCATCGTCACCGCCAGCGGCCCGAATCCGAAGCAGGATGACTACCGGCTCATTGCGAGCCCCAAACTGCCGCGCCTCACCGGTTTGAAGCTCGAAGTGCTGCCGCAAGGCGGCGTGCTCTCGCGCGGCAAGTCTGGCGAGTTCATCCTCACCGACATCAAGGTGCAGGTGCGCCGCAAAGGCAGCTCGCAGATCCGCGACATCGCCGTCAAAAGCGCCGTGTCCGACACCAAGATCGAAGGCAAAGCCCGCGAGTATGGCGATGTGAAAGGCACGCTCGATGACGATCCGCGCAATGGCTGGACCACGAAAGGTTTCCCCAAAGATCAGCCTCACACCGCGCTCTACGGCCTCGCCGAGCCGCTGGTGCTCGAAAGCGATGAAGAACTCATTTTCGAGCTGCGACATCGTTCGACGAATGGCGATGCGAACATCGCGAAATTCCGGCTTTCCGCGACGGATCAGGCTGGGCCCGCCGTGCGCGAAATCGGCCCCACGCCGCTCGAAAAGCTCGCGAAGGGCGAAATCGACCGCGTGAAGCTCATGGCGCAGTTTCTGGAGGACCATGAGCCTTATCAACTCGCGAAGGCCTCGCTCGATCGTGCGAATGCACAGCTCAAAGAAGTGCAGACCGCCGCAGGCAAATTGAACGTCATGGTGCTCACCGAGCGCAAGGAGCCGCGCGACACGCATGTGCTCCTCCGAGGCGTTTGGGATAAAAAAGGCGAGGTGGTGCCGCGCGGTGTTCCTGCCGCGATCGCTCCGTGGCCGGAAGGCCTCGCGAAGGACCGCATCGGCCTCGCGAAGTGGATCACGTCGAAGGAGAACCCGCTCACGGCCCGCGTCTTCGTCAATCATGTGTGGCAGATGCTTTTCGGCGCTGGTCTCGTGCGCACGCCAGATGATTTCGGCCTGCAAGGCCAGCGCCCCACGCATCCCGAGCTGCTCGACTGGCTCGCCGTCGATTTCATGGAGAACGGTTGGGACGTGAAGCGCCTCATCAAGACCATCGTGACGAGTGAAACGTATCAGCAATCATCCGATCGGACCGATCCGTCTGATCCGACCAATCTTCTTTTGTCGAGAGGCCCGCGCTTTCGCCTGCCCGCGTGGATGATCCGCGATGCCGCGCTCGCTTCCTCCGGCCTTCTGAATCCCGCGCTCGGCGGGCCGCCCGTTCGCCCACACCAGCCCGAAGGCGTGTGGGAGGAGATTTTTATGGGCCGCTTTACCTACGAGCCGAGCCAGGGCGCGGCGCAGTATCGCCGCACCTTGTATGCCTTCTGGCGTCGTAGCATCGCGCCGACGTTTCTCTTCGACAGTGCGCAGCGTCGCGTGTGCGAGGTGGGCATGAATCGCACCTCCACGCCGTTGCAGGCCCTGACGCTGCTCAATGACGAGACGATCAAAGAAGCCTCCCAAGCGCTCGCGAAGCGTCTGCTGGCCGCAAAGCCGGAAGAACGGCTCACCAAGCTCTACGAAGCCATTTTGAGCCGCCAACCGACCTCAAAAGAACTCACCGTGCTGCAACGCGAACTCGACCGCGCCTTGAATCATTACCGCGAGCATCCCGAAGACGCCCGCAAACTCCAAACCACGCCCGAACTGGCCGCGCACACGCTTGTGGCCACTCTGGTCTTCAACCTCGACGAAGCCATCACGCATGAATAGCCGGTAAAAGATTGGCGGTGAAAAATGGGTTCCCAATCTTTTACCGCCAATTTTTTACCAGCCACAACTGAACCATGAAAACACGCCGCCACTTTCTATCAGCTGCTCTTGCAGCGCCCTTTGTGCAAACGCTCGCCAAAACCGCGCCTGAGTTTCATGGCGCGATCATCGGCCATGGCACGCATCGTTACCGCGTGGACAAGCTGTGGAGCCGGGCTGACGCGGCGAAGACGCCCGTGAAGGATTGCCATGAGATGGTGCAGGTGCCGGACGGCCGCTTGTTCCTGCTCACGAATCACAAGCAGAACAACGTGCTCATCTATGACACGAAAGGCGCTCTGCTCGGCCAGTGGACGCTCGGCATGAATGGTGCGCACGGATTGACCTTCCACGGCGGTCATCTCTACATCTGCGACACGACCGGACGCGTGGTGAAAGCCACGCTCGATGGCCAGATCGTGCTCGAACTGTCTCACGCGGTCAAAGCAGGCATCTACAAGCCCAACGAGGCCTACGCGCCCACCGAAAGCGCTGTCGGACCGAATGGCGACATCTACGTCGCGGATGGTTACGGCTCGCAGTTTGTGCTGCGCTTCGACAAGGACGGCAAATTCATCTCGAAGTTCGGCGGCAAGAGCACGCAGCCGACAAATCCGGGCAAGTTCATGCAGGCGCACGGTGTCGCCATCGATTCACGTGGCGGCGAGCCTCTGCTCGTCGTCACCGAACGCGTTCGCAACGAGTTCAACTGGTTCAAGCTCGACGGCACGCACGTGCGCGGTGTGTATCTGCCCGGTGCGTATGTGAGCCGTCCGGTCATCCACGGCACGAATCTGTATTCCGGCGTCTGCTTTGGCGCGAAGCCAAACGATTACCGCATGTGGCAGAGTCGTGGGTTCGTCACGATCCTCGATGCGAATGACAAAGTGATCTCCAATCCCGGCGGGCAAGCCCCCGAGTATGAGAACGGCAGTCTCAAGGTGCTGCTGCAAGACCAGCCCGTCTTCAACAACTGCCACGACGTCTGCGTGGACACGCAGGGCGACCTGTATGTGTGCCAGTGGAATAGCGGGAATGTGTATCCTTACAAACTGCATCGCGAAGCGTGAGGAACGTTCAACTTCGAACTTTCAACGCTCAACGTTCAACGTCCAAACCAACAAACCATGCCAACGATGAAAACTGCCAATCAAGCTTCCAACAAAGGCCCGAAGTATGATCTTGAAGAACGACTCCTGGATTTTGCGGTCGATGTGATTCGGTTTGTTGAGAAAATGCACAAGACTGATGCCGGAAGGCATGTGAGCGGGCAAGTGATGCGGGCTGGAACAGCGCCGATGGCTCATCACGGCGAGGCGCAGGCCGCAGAATCAAACAAGGACTTCATTCACAAGATGCGGGTGGCGCACAAAGAGCTTCGAGAGACATCTCGCTGGCTGAATGTGTCCTGTCGGGTGCCGCTGACGAATGACCTCGCCGAGAACCAACGACTGCTTCAGGAGACGGATGAGCTGATCCGCATCTTTTTCGCCAGCATTCGGACGGCGCAACAAAAGGCCAGATAACTTTCAATATCGAACCAAGGAACTTCCAACATCGAACTTCCAACGTTTAACTTTCAACTGCCAAGCCGCATGATAACCACGCCTAGCCCCCGCTCACCGTTGAACGTTGAGCGTTCGATGTTGAACGTTGAACGTTCCGGCCTTGCTACCACCCGCCGCTATTTCCTCGGCCAGTGCACCGGCGTTTCCGTCGGCGCGATGGCGCTGCAGGCGATGGGGCAGGAAACGCTCGGATTGCCCTCGCTGCCGCATTTTGCGCCTAAGGCAAAGCGCGTCATTTTTCTCTCGCAATCAGGCGGGCCATCGCAGATCGAGCTGTTTGATCACAAGCCAAGCCTGATGCAATGGGCGGGCAAGGAACTGCCGGAAAGCGTGCGCCAGGGGCAGCGGCTCACGACGATGACGGCGAACCAGAAGCAGCTCATCCTGCCGGGCATCACGAAATTTGCGAAGTGCGGCCAGAGCGGCGCGACGATCAGCGAGTGGCTGCCGCATTTGCAGGGCGTGGCGGATGACTTGTGCTTCATCAAGTCGATGACGACGGATCAAATCAACCACGCACCGGCGATGACGCAGTTTTTGACCGGTCATCAGCTTCCTGGACGTCCGAGCATGGGCGCGTGGATCAGCTACGGGCTCGGCAGCGCGAATCGCAACCTGCCGGACTACCTCGTGCTCATCTCGAAGATGCAGCGGCCGAGC
>JBKCXA010000847.1:0-2484 GCA_046316935.1 Prosthecobacter sp. | reverse complement strand
TTTGGCGAGAGCGAGCCGGTCGGGCTTTTCTACTGCGGCAGACTTCGTGAGGCCGATTCGAGGAAATGCAGGCTGCACGGCGGGTCCGGGGCGTTTTGATTCGCCACGCACGAAGACCACGCTCGCGGGCACGCCTTCATGGAAGACACGCACCACGGGGCCAATCTGCTTGCGCTCCTTCGGCAGCACCGTGGCATCGAAAAAGGCCCGCAGACGATAAAAGTCCGCCTGGCTGATGGGATCATACGGATGCTCGTGGCACTGCGCACAACCGAAGGTGAGCCCGAGGCACACGGTGCCGACCGTGGCGGTCATGTCGTTGAGGAAGATGTGGCGGCGCTCGATCTGGTTGTTCACGTCCGGCATGTCCGGCCCGGCAAGGAGGAAGCCGGTGGCGGTTTCGGCACCCATCAAATCTCCCGAGAGCTGCTGCTGCACGAACTGGTCGAATGGCATGTCCTTGTTCAGCGCCTCAATCACCCAGTCTCGATACTGCCACGCCCTTCCGCGTTCTTCATCATACTCAAAGCCATCCGACTCCGCGAACCGGGCGAGATCCAGCCACCACTGCGCCCAGTGCTCTCCGTAGCGGGACGATGCTAAAAGGCGATCCACGAGCGCTTCATACTTTTTGTCGGACCAGTCGGACAGCTCTGACACGTCGGACGCCGAAGGCGGCAGTCCCGTGAGATCAAAAGTCACGCGGCGGATGAGTGTGGCGACATCGGCTTCTTTTTCGATGAGCGTTTTCATCGCCACGACCGCGTCGAGATGGGCGGCATCCACCTTCATGAGTGGTTTCCAAGCCCAGTGCTCACGATCCTTGGCAGTGATCGGTCGTTCATCCTTCACCGGATCATTCGAGGCACGAATGGCCGCCGCGTGTGCGAGGCTTTGGGAAAAAAAGAAGAGGCTAAGAAGTCTCACGCAAAGGCGCAAAGGCGCAAAGAAGGGCGAGGCTCTGTGATCTTTGCGCCTTTGCGCCTTTGCGTGAGACACACTGAATCGGAATGGATTCACGCGAGCACTCCTTTCACCACATGGCTCTCACCCACGCCGGTGAGCTTTTCATCGAGGCCGTTGTGCTTGAAGGTCAGGCGGTCGTGATCGAGGCCGAGGAGGTGCAGGATCGTCGCGTGGAGGTCATGCACATGCACTTTGTCCAAAGCAGCCCGCAGGCCGAAGTCATCGGTGGCTCCGTGGATGTGGCCGTGCTTCACACCGGCCCCAAAAAGCACCGTGGTGAAGCCCCAGGGGTTGTGATCGCGGCCGACGCCCTTTTCGCTCATCGGCATGCGACCAAACTCACCGCCCCAGATGACGAGCGTGTCTTCCAAAAGCCCACGCTGCTTCAGATCGCGGATCAAACCGGCCACCGGCTTGTCTGTGCGGGCGGCGTAGTCGGTGTGATTCTTCAGAACGTCCTCGTGTGCATCCCAGCCGTTCGTGTCGCCCGAGTAGAGCTGCACGAAACGCACGCCGCGCTCGATCATGCGACGTGCCAGCAGGCAGCGGGTGCCAAACTCGCGGGTCTTTTCCTGGTCGATGCCATAGAGTCGCTTCGTGGCCTCGGTCTCGCGAGCAAGGTCCACCGCGTCAGGTGCGGCGCTTTGCATGCGAAAGGCCAGCTCGTAGGCTTTGATGCGGGCATCGAGCACGCTGTCGGCGGCACGCTGGGCCTGATGCGCGGCATTCATCTGCTGGATGAGATCAAGCGTGGCCCGCTGGCGGGCGCTGCTCTGCGGACTTCGCAGATCCAGGATGGGATTGGCACCGGCACGCATCGTGGTGCCTTGATAGGTCGCAGGCAGAAAGCCGCTGCCCCAGGCGGGTGGACCTCCTTTGAGTCCGCCGCCGGGATCAGGCATCACGACGAAGGCGGGCATGTCCGCGTTTTCGCTGCCGAGCCCATAGCTCACCCAGCTCCCGAGGCTCGGCTTGCCCATCAAGATCGAGCCGGTGTTCATCTGATAGACCGACTGCGGATGATTGACGCTATCGCCATGGCAACTCCGGATGACGCACATCTCATCGGCGATCTCCGCCATGTGCGGGAGGAAGTCGCTGATCTCGATGCCGCTTTGCCCGTGCTTCTGAAACGGCTTCACGGGAGCCAGCAGCGGATTCTGCGCCACCTTCCGCCGAGTCTCCACGGCTCCGTAGCTCTCTGGCAACGGCTTTCCGGCGTGCTTGATGAGCTCCGGCTTTGGATCCAACAAATCCACATGGCTCGGCCCGCCATGCATGAAGAGCCAGATCACCCGCTTCACCTTCGCCGGAAAGTGCGGCCGCGATTCCGCCATCAGATGCGACAGCGCCACACTCGACAAGCCCATGCCCGCGCCCGCCAGCAAGCGGCGGCGGGAGGTGTGGGTGGTGAGGTCGGGTGGCATGCGATGAAGACGATGAACCCGGCCAATTCTGTCAGGAGGCTGTTAATCCAACCAGTTCTCGATTTTCAAGCCAGGGACCTTCTCAAAGTCC
>JBKCXA010000846.1:0-8568 GCA_046316935.1 Prosthecobacter sp. | reverse complement strand
GAGTCCTCGGCTCATCACGCGGAGCGAGAGTGCTACTTAGCGCCCGCCGATTCGGTGCCATTCCACCCTCGCCCCATGCGCCTCTTCCCCCTCCTCTTCTGGCTCCTTGCCCCATGCTCCCTGCTCCGAGCCGCCGCAGGCGCTCCGAACATCATCATCCACTTCATCGACGACCTCGGCTACGGCGACATCGGCCCCTTCGGCGCGGTGAAGCAGAAGACGCCGCATCTCGACCGCATGGCGCGGGAGGGCATGAAGCTCACGTCGTTCTACGCTGCGCCGGTGTGCAGCGTGTCGCGGGCACAGATCATGACCGGATGCTATGGTGCACGCGTTTCGGTGCCCGGCGTGTATCCGCCCGGCAGCAAAAACGGGCTGCATCCGCAGGAGCACACCATCGCGGATCGCTTGCGGCCGCTGGGCTATGCCACGCAGTGCATCGGCAAATGGCACCTCGGCGACCAACCGGCGTTTTTGCCGACGAAGCAGGGCTTTGATCACTACCTCGGCATCCCGTATTCCAATGACATGCTCAAAACAGCGAGCGTGGACGGTCGCCGCGTCGTGCCGCTGGTGCGCGATGATCAGGTGGAGCGCCTGCTCGACGAGACAGACCAGGATCGCATCGAGGAAATCTACACCGACGAGGCCGTGAAGTTCATCCGCAGCACCCAATCAACGAAGAACCAAGGACCAGGAACCAAGAACACGGCGCAGCCTTTCTTCCTCTACTTCCCGCACACCGCCGTGCACACGCCCATTCATCCCGGCAAGGCCTTCCAGGGCAGCTCACAAAACGGCCGCTTTGGCGACTGGGTGCAGGAGGTCGATGCCAGCATCGGCCGCGTGTTCGACACGCTGCGCGAGCTGCAGCTCGACACGAACACGCTCGTCATCTTCACCAGCGACAACGGCCCCTGGCTCATCAAAGGCCCCGATGGCGGTAGCGCGGGCCCTTTGCGCGGCGGCAAAGGCAGCACCTGGGAAGGCGGCGTGCGCGTCCCCACGCTCGCGTGGTGGCCCGGCAAGATCGCCCCCGGCAGCGTGTGCGATGCCGTCGCTGGCACCATCGACGTGCTGCCCACTTGCCTGAAAATCGCCGGAGCCGAAGTGCCCGCGCAGCCCGTGATCGATGGTCGCGATCTCTCCCCGCTGCTCTTTGGCCAAAGCAAAGAATCGCAACGCGAAGCGCACTACTACTTCTCCAGCTACAACCTCCAGGCCGTGCGCCAAGGCCCGTGGAAGCTCGCCATCGCCACGCAGCCCGAAACGATGGGCAAACAAGCCGCCAGCGATGCCCAAACGAACCCACGCCTCTACAACCTCGATCAAGAAATCGACGAAAAGACCAACCTCGCCGCGCAGCACCCCGACATCGTCGCCAAGCTCAGCGCCCTCGCTGAAAAGATGACCACCGAGATCGGCGGCAACGAACCCAAAAGCCGCCGCCCGCCCGGCGAAGCCGAAAACCCCGTCACGCTCTATCCCACGAGCGACAAACCGAAGGCCAAAGGCTCACCCAAAGCCTCTGCCAAGCCCGCCGACCTCTCCAAGCTCCAACCCGGCGACAAACTCGACGCCGACAAAGCCCCGCAGATCGCCGACACGCCCTTCACCCTCACCTGCGAGCTCACCACTGCGCAGCGCGATGCCATCCTCATCGCCCACGGCGGTGCTAGCACCGGCTACGGGCTCCATCTCAGCGGCGGCAAGCTCATCTGGGCCATCCGCCACGGCAAAAACCTCACCACCGCCCAAACCGACTACCCCGCCGACAACCAACCCCACCGCATCAGCGCCACCCTCGGCAAAAAAGGCCAAATCACCCTCCAACTCGATCAAAACCCGCCCACCACGGCTAACAGCCCCGGCCTCATCCGCTCGCAGCCCAAAGAAGACTTCTGCCTCGGCCACGACAACAAAGTGCCCGTGGCGAGTTATACCACGAAGGGGAAGTTTGAGGGGAAGATGCTGTGGCTGTCGTTATCTGCGAAATGAACTCTCATCGAATTAGATTATGACGACACGAATTGAGCGGCACCGTGGCAACGAATTGTTTGAAATCACCAGACTTGATTCTGTTACAGACGGGGAGTTTCAGGGCGGTATAGGGCTGACTGAAGCAGAGCCTCCACACGGTTGGGTTGCCAACCCCAAGCACCCGCAAGGATTTGAAATTCGCTATTGGCGTCATCATGGGGGGCGGGCATTCGATCTTCGGCTTCGTTGTTACTTTTTTCCTTCTCAGAAGGCGAGTTCGGCCATCATAGATGACCCTGAATTGGAGCCCATCGTCCAGTTCTTAGACAAGGCGCTTGGCTATGCGCGCAGTTGGCCTCTGCATGGAACACATGTCCACCTTCACGCTGTCACTAGCATGATCATGTCTTTAAGTAGCCATGCTGAATCATTACAGGTGCTGTTTGATATGCTGGTATCACAAGTCGAGGTGGAGACCATCAAGCTACGTTGACCATAGCCTCAGTAAAAGTCGCTCGAGGCGTTCCATCTCCACGCTGAAACATCACTACCCGCCTCCCGTTCACGCACCATGCGCCGCGTTTTCCTTCTCTGTCTCTTCGCCCTTAGCTCTTCGCTCCACGCTCAAAAGGCCAAGAAGCCTTCCACACCACCGCCGACGAAGCCGCCGCTGGTGAGTGTGGACATCACGAAGCTGCCGGAGGGCGCGACGCATCTCGATCTGTGGCTGTTGTGCTGACAGTCGAACATGAAGGGGCTCGGTTATCTCACGTTCCCTTCTTCTTCCGCTGAAAGGGATGCAGGAACTGCCGCCAGTAGCCTTTGGGCACGGGATGGCCTCCGATGCCGTAGCCGGAGGGCCAGCGGCCGTTTTCGGGCATGTGGTGGGTGCCGAAGAGTTTGTCGAGGAGGGGGAAATGGACGGCGAAGTTCACATCGATGGCCTCCTTCTCGATGCCGTGGTGCCAGTGGTGGAAGCGCGGGGTGACGAGCAGCTTTTCGAGGAAGCCGAACTTCCAGCCGAGGTTTGAGTGCACAAAGGTGGCGTAGAGGTATACGACGAGGATGTAGGCGTTCACCGCGTCCTGGCTGAAGCCGAGCACGATCATCGGGATGACGGTGGTGCCGCGCAGCACGAGGATCTCCAGGAAGTGCATCCGCGCCCCGGCGATCCAGTCCATCGCCTGCGCGGAATGGTGCACGGCATGGAAACGCCACAGCGCCGGGATGCGGTGGAAGAGCCGGTGCACCCAGTATTGCACGAGGTCCGTCAAAAACATGATGGCGATGAATTGCACGACGAAGGGCAGCGCGGCCACCCAGGCGCGGAAGGCCGACCACGAGGTGATGGCGAGCAGCGTCTGAGCGGGCAGGAAGCTCAGCCAGGTGAGCATCTGCACCATCATGCTGCTGACGAGGTAGTAGAAGAGGTCCTCGCGCCACTCGTAGCGGAAGATGCCCTGCTCGGCCCGGTGCGGAAAAATCGTCTCCAGCGGGATGAAGAGGAAGCCGGTGAAGAGCAGTCGCAGCACGAAGAAGTCGAGCCCGAAGTATAGCGGGGTCATGTCGGGCGTCACGGCCTGGGCCTGGGGGCCGCCGAAGCTCACCGCCGCCAGTACGGTCACCATGCCGGCCGTGCCGAGTACTTTGCCAGGCCGCAAAAGCAGGCTGAGCATGGAAAAGAGGAAGGCCAGCACCAGCAGGGCGAGCATGCCGGTGCGGAAGCCCGGATGCGCCACCAGACTGGCGCTCTCCTTCATCACAAAAACACCGGGAAAGCGCAGCATGACGACGCTGCCGAGCGCGGCGAGGCCGAGCATCAGCCCGAGCACACCGCTGATCCAGCCGCTGCCAAACTTTCGCAGGGCAGGCGGGGCTTCGAGTTCGCGACGGATGCTCAGGCGGGCCTCGTGAAGGGGATTCATGCGCTGGTTGTATCAGGTATTGCCGGCCACGGCAAGACGGGCCGCGCCTTTCGTGCGTAACTCCCGCTGTGCGGCCGGGTTATAGCCACCAGAAACAACGCGGCACTTTCCCAAAAAAATTTCATCGCTTCCCGCCTGCCAGCGTGTCACAATTCATTCACCAGCAGCCACCCATGAACCAGCCACTCGGACACCGCCTCAAAGCAGCCCGCGAATCACGCGGACTGTCGTTGATGGATGCGGCTCATGAGACGCGGATTCCAGTGACGAGGCTGCAGCATCTGGAGGCGGAAAACTACGCGGCCTTTGGCAGCATGACCTATGCGCGTTCTTTCCTGAAGCTTTACAGCGACTTTCTCGGAGTGAACGCCTCGGAGGTGCTCGATGAGCTGCCTTCGGCCATGCTCGGCGGACCCCAGGACTACCGGCATCTGGTGGATTCATTCGGTCCGTGGCTTCCAGAGAAGTCGCGACGCGTGGAGAAGCTCGCCGAGCCGGAGGTGAGCCGGGTGCGCACGATCAAATCTCCCGTGCCTGCGGCCCTGGCAGTCTTTGTATGCGTGCTCGCGGCCAGCGGCATCTTTGGAAAATATGTCATGGACTCGCAGCGCACGCTGACGGAGCAGCAGGCGGCCCTGGAGCAAAGGCTGCCCACCGCCGAGGCGCAGCCGATGGCCACGGCGAACGAATCCCCGGCGGCCGACCAGGTCCAGGTCGCGGTGCCAGTGGATCCGATTACGCTCGAGCCGAAGCCTCGCACGTATCCCGTGTCGCAGCCGGGGGACGGCCTGTAAGACCATGGCGACGCCCGCGACTGAATCCCGACGCTGGTGGCTGGGCCCGCTGCTGTGGTCCTTCGCCATCCTGGGCGGCATCGTCATCGCAAGTGTGGTGAATGAGACAGCCCGTGAGGTGGTGATGGAAGGCATCGGCTACCTGTTCGCGTTTTTCTCCACGCCATTCGTTCTTGAAGCGAGCCTGTTTTTCATCGGCCTGGGCCTCGTGATGATCATCAACGGCCTCCGTATGGAACGCGAAGGCGATGGCTGGGTCGAGATGGAGGTCAAGACCGATCCCCAGCCAGTGAAGGACGACGAGGAGTAGGCGGCGGCCTGCTCACGGAGTGTGCGTCCAGCTCACTTTTTGGCATCGATGAACTCGACGGCCTTCTTCAGCCAGTCTGCCATCGGAGGCGAATGACCGTGGGCGGGGATGTTGAGCATTTCGACGGACTTGAAACCTTCTTTTTGGAAGCCGTTCGTGAAGACGGCCTCCGTGTTGGGGAGATTGAAGTCCTTTTCACCCGTGATGAGGACGTAGCGGCATTGCGCTTTCGCCATCTTTACGAAGTCCTCGTGCGGGAGGTAGCCGAGGCGGAAGGTTTGTTTGCCATCGGGCGAGGCGACATCGGTGTAAAAGTTCACGCCCATGCAGCAGATCGTGGCCGGGAAGATGTCGGCATAACAAACGCCGAGCATGCTGGCGACGCGGGCACCGCCGGAGAAACCGGAGACGATGACGCGGGCGGGATCGATGTTGGCGAGCTTCCGCACGTTGAAATTCGCGTCGATGGCGAGGCGCATGCGGTCAAAGACGCTGCGTGGGTTGCCGGACTTGTGAGCGCCGATAAAGATGAGCTTCTTCTCATCGAACACAGCCTCCCACCCGGCGGGGATCGAAGGCTTGTCACTGGCGCTGATCCAGATGAAAAGACCATGGGGTATGCCTTCGCGGTAGTTTTTTGGCAGGCGGAGGTCGAAGCTCTCCTTTTTCACATCGTAGGCCGGGGGCGTCTCCGCGGCGCTGAGCCTGAGTTTGACCTCCAAGGCATCGGAATGCGGCGGAGACTCCGAAAAAGTGATCGTGGTATGCTCGCCCGGTTGAGGATCAGCGGCGTGCAGGAAGCCGACAGCGAGGCAAAAGAGGGCAAGGAGTGGGTGGCGCATGGTGAAAGGTAAGACGTGAGAATTCAGAGGTGATTTGCTGGAACCTCTGACGCCTTACTTCTGACTTCTCACCTCGCTGGGTCAGCGCATGATGGTCACCCGCGTGCCCACCGGGGCATTCTGGTAGATCGTCTGCGCCATGTCATAGGGCAGGCGGATGCAGCCGTGGGAGGCGGGTGAGCCGGGATTGGGAATCGGGCCGGCGTGCATGCCGATGCCATAGCCGGTGAGGCGCATCCAGTAGGGCATCTTCGCACCCACAAAGCGGCCGCCGCGGGCATGGTGGACGCCGTTGGTGGCATTGCTGCGAAGCACGGCTCCGTTGGAGGCCACGATGCTGCCGTAGCGGTTCGAGCGCTTGTCCACCTGCTTCTCGAGGATGCGGAAGGTGCCCGTGGGCGTGTTGAAGCCGCTGCGTCCGGTGGCCACATAGGTCCAGCCAAGGCTCTGGCCTCCTTTGTAGAGATAAGCCTTCTGCTCGCTGAGGTCGATGGTGACCGTGCTGAGGCCGGGATTGCCACTGCCATGCCACACATACAAAGGCGAGCTGGATGCCTGCACCGGCTGAACGATGAGCGGACGGCGCACGACCTCGCGTTGGCTGGGGAAAATGGAACTTAAGGAGACTCGGCTGGGCAGCGTGCACTGGCTCAGCATGAGAGCGGCGGCGGTCGAGAGGAGGATGCGTGCGGCTTTCATAGCGGGTCCGATTTTAGAAGCAAAAGCCGCGCCGTCGCAAGCGAGCAGCCACATCGAGAACCGACAAAGTTGTTTCACTGGTTTCGCTGATTCCAGTAAATCTTAACATTCTTGCTGCGACGACCTGCGCCAATGATCTCAAGGTCACGGTCGCCATCGAGGTCGGCGCACACGGCGTCCTCACAGGCCATGCCGCCATCGTCGATGAGGGCGTTTTGCCAGCCGTTGCCATCCTCCTTCGTGGTCCAGAAAAGCTTCACCGCCACCTTGCCGATCTTTTGCTGCGCCCGCCAGCCGACGACGATTTGACGGTTGTTCAGGCCTAGCAAGTCGTGGGTGGCGATGGCATGACCATCGACGAGTTCGCTCGTGAGCACGCGACGCTGCCAGGTGCCATTTTTGGGGCCGTCCACCGGTGGCGTGTAGAGGACGAGCTTGTCTCCATGCATGGGCTCGATGGTGACGACATACGGCTGGCCGCCGGCAAAAGCACCGTAACGCACCTCACCCGCGCCCTGGAGGTCGGGATTGTCCGTTGGATGTTGGGCGATCCATTGTTCCTTCCAGCCATTGTCGGTGGGATCGAGTCGCACGACGCCTTCGCGGCCGCAGAGCAGCAGGCTCTCGGCCTCGGTGCCCATGGCGGGGATGATGTCGAGGTTGTGTGTCTTGTGCATCGTGCCCTGCACGAGGGTGGTGTTCCATTCTTTGCGCGGATCGTCGGGCATGTGGTAGGCCAGCACACGCACACCAGCTCCCTCGGCGTTTTTATCGTTTCCACGGCCATGCAAAGGCACGACGACGAGGTCGTAGCGGCCAGAGCGGTTCCGCACCCACTTCATGCGATGCGTGGTGGGCTCGTGGGTGAGCCTCACGGGCTCCCAACGCTGCGTGCGATCCGCCGGCGGGATCAAATAAAAGACGGCACCGCTACCCACGGTGTCGCCGGGGTTCCATTCCGCGCCGACGGCGATCTCGCATTTTCCATCACCATTGATGTCACGCGCCGCGATGCACACATGGTCCTTCTCGGTGAGCTTTTCGGCGATGATATGCTTCTTCCACGTCGGGTTTTCATACCAGACGATGACATTGCTGTCGGCGAGCAAGATGTCCGTGCGCTGGTCTCCATTCACATCCGCGACGGCGAGGCCGTAACCAATGCCCACCTCGGCATCAATGAGCTGCTCTTTGAAATTCGGCGTCTGCGCCTGCGAGGCGACGGCGAGGAGGGAAGCGAGAAGAAACGCGTTTTTCATGGTTGGGTCGAATGTCCATCCTGTCCGGCCAAAGCAGACTTGGCAAGCCGCGAAGGAGCCTGTCACAGCCGCGCCAGCGTCGTCGTGAGCAGCTTCCAGAACTTCTGCGCGGAGGAGATGCTCGCGCGTTCGTTTTCGGAGTGAGCTTCTTCGATGTCTGGTCCAAACGAGATCATGTCGAGGCCAGGATAGGTCTGCGCGATGACGCCGCACTCCAGACCGGCATGGCAGGCGCTGACGCCGACGTCGTGGCCGAAGAGCTCGCGGTAGATGCCTTTCATCTGGTCGAGGATCGCGGAGCTGGCGCTGGGGCTCCAGCCGGGATAGCCGTCGTCGTGTTTCACCTCGATTTCGGGATGGATCATGCGAAACGGAGCCGCAAAGGCAGCGGCGACATCGCGTTTGCTCGATTCGACGCTGCTGCGTTGCAGGCCGCTCCACTCGGCGCAGTCCTCTTCGACGTGAATGAGCGACAAATTCGACGAAGCCTCGACCAAACCGGTGATTTCAGGGCTCATTCGATACACGCCGTTCACCACGGCCCGAAGGGCGCTCACGAAAGCCCGCTGGTTCTCATCGGTCATCGTGGTCGTGAAGCCGTGAGGCGATGGAGGGAGTTTTTTCGTCGTGATCCGCATGTCCGGCTCGATGCGGCGAAACTCCGCCAGGATGTCCGCTGCTTCGTTAGCGATTCTTTTCTCAAAAGCTGCCTCATCCTCTGCATCGGCATTTTCCTTTTCATACGATCCAGCCTGCACG
>JBKCXA010000845.1:0-3527 GCA_046316935.1 Prosthecobacter sp. | reverse complement strand
TGTCGTGTGGACTGTCCTTGCAGATGTCGCGGTTCACATGGAGCCAGACTGGGCATTCCTCGTCGGAGATCTCATCCGGCTCCTCGGGGAACACCATGCGGTCTTTCCCGCTGCTCATTTCGTAGAGCACTTTGCCCAGGCTGTAGATGTCCGCCTGCGGCGTGCCGGGGCCCTCCGGCGGCACGAAGCCCTCGGTGCCGACGAACGAACGCTCACCAAAGGCCGCGACGAGGCCGATGTCCGCCAGCTTGCATACACCGCCGACAAAGATGACGTTCGAGGGCTTGATGTCGCGATGCGTCAGCCCGTGATTGTGCATGTAGTGCAGCGCATCGGCCATGTACACGCCCGCATCGCGGCAGAAGAAGGGATCGAGACGGCCGTGGCGCTTCATGTCCGTGCCCAGCGTGCGAGGCACATAGCTGTCGATGTTGGTAATGTTGCCACCTTCTTCGACATCATCGCCGAGCTCCATCACGCAGTAGTAAAAGCCGCGGTTCTCATTCCATCCCACATGCAGGATGTGCACGAGGCATGGGTGCCCGCGTGAGATCGGCTCGAACTGCTGGATGCCCAAGAACTCGCGATGAAACGTGCGCGTGTGCTCGAAATCCTCCCGCCACACGATTTTCACTGCCCGCAGAGCGCCTGTGACGCTCTGTCCCAGCCACACCTCGCCATAAGCGCCGCTGCCGATGCGCTTCAGCAGCGTGTAATCCGGAATGACGATGTCATCGCGATGCGAGGCCGGATTGCCGGGGGCCTTCTTCGGCTTGGCCGCTACCTTTTGCGGCTGCACCGGAGGCGGTGGCAGCTCGACGAGGCTGCCGGTGTCCGGGGCGATTTCCTCCACGACCGGCTCCGCGGGGGCGGCATCGGCTGGGATTTCAGCATCGGCTTCGGGGTCGGGCATGGGAGGAAAGCGGCGGAGTCTCCCACCAAAGCGGGGGCTTCTCAAGCGGCATGAACGGTCATCGTGCGCACCCGCCGCGGAGAGTGTTGTTCTATCGTCGATTTTCCCCCGTATCCGAGAGGTTCAAAGGTTTGACAGTCTCACTCAACCGTTAAATGTCCTTCACGATGAGTGAACCAGCCTCAGACATACCGGTGCCGGAGATCGCCGTGCCGGAAGACGTGAAGAAAGAAAAAGGCTTGTGGGAGAAGACCCGCAAAAGCCTCATCGAGCGTTTGAACAATTGGGAAGACCAGCGCACCTGGAACGAATTCTACCAGACCTACTGGCGCCTCATCTTCTCCGTGGCCTCCAAGGCCGGCCTGACCCGCGAGGAGTCCTTCGACGTGATTCAGGAGACCATCATCGCCATTGCCCGCCAGGTTCAGAAAGGTCAATACGATCCCCGCGCCGGCTCCTTCAAGGCCTGGCTGCTCCAGATGACCCGCTGGCGCATTCTCGATGTGTTTCGCGCCCGCAAACGCCAGCCCTCTCTCGCCGATCAGGGCAATGCGGATAGCGAAGACCACGGCATGAGCATCGTCGAGCGCCTCTCGCAGGAGAAGGACAACATGCTCGAGAAGATCTGGGACCGCGAATGGCGTGACAACATCACCGCCGCCGCCCTCGAACGCGTCAAGGCCAAGGTCTCGCCGCGCCAGTTCCAAATCTTTGACTGCTACGTCATGAAAGGCTGGGGCGTGAAGAAGACCGCCGAGGCCCTCGGCATCAACGCCGCCCAAGTCTATCTCGCCAAGCACCGCGTCGGTGCCCTCGTGAAGAAGGAAGTGCAGTCGCTGGAGAACACGATGCTGTGAGTCGTGTCAGGGCTTTGTTACCAGCAATTCAGCATTTGCGAGCCGCCCAAGGTTTTTGAGGAACTCCACATCCCGGATCGAAACTATCGCCGCAAGCTGACCCGAAAGCGGATTGAAGCTCGCCGCGGCGTTTCTCTCCTGATCGATCCGCACGCCATAGGCCCGGAGCCGTCCGAGAATCGCTGCCGATTCCATTCCGGCCTTCAATCCAAGGTTCTGTATTCCTTTCTCGTTCAACTCCACCAAGGCCACAGCCACCCATTGATCCGTGTCGTCAGCCACTTCGATGGCTTCAAGCTCAAACGCCTGCGCCACACCATCAATGCCACGGATGCGCCAGCGAGCACCGGCAAGGTCTGCAATGTAACCGATGACCTCGATCACGGGGATGTCCTTCAATTCGAGGTCGATCAGGCGCTCCGGAGTCGATTGTGAGATCCAGCGAAAGCTAATGGACTCCGGTTTCCGTCCGATGGCCTTCACCCAAAGATGCTCCAAAGCCTTTGTCGCTGGCATTTTCGTGACCGCATAGCTTGGAAGCGTTTGCGTCAACACCGAGAGATCCTTCGTGATGGTCTGTGTGACCTCCACAGCGGTCTTTGATACCAAGGATTGAGCTTCCAGTTCATGTGATCCGATGCCGACAGCGACGAAGATGAGGAGGAAAGTTTTCCGCATGCCTCATCCAATCATAAAGAAATCCACGCGTCTAGCCCCGCGCGATGCGCTGCTGGAGCAGCACTTCGAAGAACAGAAGCACGAGCAGCGCGATGAGCAGGGGCTGCCAGAGTTCGCTGCCGTGGCGGCGGGTGCGGTCGAGGGATTGGTAGCTTGGCAGTGAATCGGCGAAGGTGGCTTCGTGGCGGTCGGCGATTTTTTTGATCTGATCGGCCGGGAGCGGTTTGAGGTCGCTTTCGGTGTTGTCGGTGTTGAAGGCGAGGAGCGTGGTTTTGTCGGTTCCGACGCGTTGGAGGCTGAAAATGCCCGGCTGGGCGATGGGCGGGCTTTGGACGAAGACTTTGTCGCCTTCCTGCTGGCTCTTCAAAGTCTGCGACTGGCCGGTGGGATCGCGAAGGGTGAATTCAGCACCCAGTTCGGCCTTTTCGAGGTTCACAAGCAGCGTGGAGCCGACGAGCTGCCACGCGGGTGCGCTGCCCTCGGTGGCGAGGTAGGTGGTGAGGCGCTGCATGAGCGGCACAAAGAAGGGCTGCAGCGGCAGATTGGTCCATTCGGCGTTCGCGGTGGTGGCGCAGGCGATGACGCGGCCCTGGCCGAGCTTCTTTTCGAGGAGCAGCGGCGCATTGCGATCGAGGCTGAGGATGCGCTGCGTGTTTTCGTTCGGCGGTGGGGCGAACTCGATCCAACTGCGAAACTCTGCGTCTTGCAGGCGGCCGCCACGGGCGTCGTTGAAGTAGAGCACGCTGGGATGCGTGAGGCGCTGCATGAGCACGCGGGCGGGCGAGTCGGTGATCTCGGCGCGGGCCATGCCTTTGATGGCGGCGGGCAGAAGGCCCTCGCCTTTGCGAAAGAGCTCGCGGTTGTAGTAGTCGATGTCGATGTCGGGTCCGGCGAAGATGAGCAGGCCGCCACCGGCTTTGACGAATTTGTCGAGTTCCGCGAGGTCGTTGCCCTGGATGCGCTGGCAATTGGCGAGGATGACGACTTCGGCGTCTTTGGGGTCATCGCGGCGGAGTTTGCGCTGGTCGATCTTGCGTGTGCGGATGAGGTCTTTGAGCGAGTTCGCGGCGGCGGTGTGC
>JBKCXA010000844.1:0-4029 GCA_046316935.1 Prosthecobacter sp. | reverse complement strand
AGCCGAGGTCGCGCGCGAAATAAATGTCCATCGCGGGCAGTTCGTTGGAGAACTGAGTCGCGGGTCCGGTGGCGGCGGACCAGTTCAAGGGATTGCCATGCGCACCGGCGCTGGTGCCGGAGAGGACTCGGTTATTGGATGCGGTGGTGTAGCGCAGCGTGGTGGCGGTGCCGGTGGTGCTGTTGTCAAAGCTGATGTCCACCAGCAGGCTGCTCGTGCCGTCGAAGTAGAAGGGTCTCGTGAAGGGAAAATTCGGCAGGCCACCGGCCTGGGAGGCGGAGGTGTAAACCGTGGTCCATCCATCCGTCTCCCACGCTGCGCCATCCATCGTCGTGCGCGGGCTGAGCTTCACGCGGATGGTAAAACTGCTCATGTTCGGCGTGCCGTTGGTGGCGCTCTTGAACGAGATGGCTCCAAGCCAGCCAGGAAGACCGCCGAGTTCGCTCGCGGTGTAAAGCAGCGTGGCACGCGACTCGAGGGCGGCGGTGTTGAAGACCTGCGAGGTCTGTGGCGACGAATTGGTCGGATTGCCGATGGTGCGGTCGTAGTAGAGCACATGGGCGCGGAGGCTGGCGCTGCCGTTGAAGCCAGTGGAGACGGCGTCGGAGTCGTCCTTGCCCGTCACCGTGGCATTCAGCAGCGCAGTCACGGCACCGGAGGCTGGCAATCCGGTCCAGTCGAAGTGATCCAGCGGCACGGTCACGACATCGAAGGCATTGCTTTGACCCGTGCGGCCAAAGTTGTTCGTGGCAGTTAGCACGATGCCGGTGGCGGCGGCGGTGAAGGTGAGGCTCACGGAGGCCACGCCATTGCTGAAGGTGCCCACCGCCGTGGGTGAAAAGGCGACCGCGCCGGAGGTGGCGGTGCCGCTCAGCGTGACCGAACCGGCCGGCGTGGCGATGGTCTGGCCGTTCACGTCGCGTGCGGTCAGCGTGACTGCGAAGGCATTGTTGCGCCGCTGCGTCGAGGCGATGGGGGCAAAGGAGTAGGAGCTCGCGTCGTTGTCGGTCACGGTGAGATCCAGCGCGGCGCTCTGATAGCCTGCCGCCCCAGCGGTGACGGTGGCAGGCTGCGAACCATCGCGCAGGGCATTGTCTACGATGGCGGCGCTGAAGGTGGCGCTCTGCTGGCCCGCCGGAATCGTGACGGTGGCGGGCACGGTTACCTTGCCCGTGTTGCTCGAAGCAAGATTCACGACGAGGTCGGAGGCGAGGGCCGCGTTCATGGCGACGGTCAGCGTGCGCGGCGCATCGCCTTCCGCCGCGGTGGCAGGCCCGGTGAGAGTGAGACGCGGGCTTTCATCGTCCGCCACGGTGACGTTGGTAGTCGCAGTGGCCCAGCCAGAGATGGCGGCGCTGAGTTGCACCGTTTTCGGGCCTTCAAAGAGCGTGTTGTTGGGCGCATTGAGCAGCACCGTCACCGGCGCGGTGGAGTTTGCCGGGATCAACACGCTCGCGGGCACGGTCAGCGCGGCGTTGTTGCTCAGCAGGGTCACGACTTGATCTCGCGTGGAAGGCGTCGCGAACTGCACGCTGGCCGCGATGTTGCTGGAACCCTCGGTGACAATGGTTGGCGCGGTGAACACGAGCGTGCTCGTTTCATTGTCGAGCACCGCGAGGTCGCGCACGGCGGGGGCGATGCCCGATGCCGTCGCGGTGACCGTCGTGAGCTGATGGCCATCCGCACTCGTGTCATCCACCGGCGTCACGTTAAAAGTCACGCTGGTCTGATTGGCCGGGATCGTCACGGTCGCAGGCACCGTGGCCGCCGACGGATCACTCGAAGCCAGTGAGACCGTGAGCGGCGAAGCTTGTGCCGTGCTGACCCCGAGCGTGACGGTCACCGGTCCCGCGTTTTCATTCACGGAAGCCGCGAAGGTCAGCGACAAGGCCGCGCCGACCGGTTCACCGAGGATTTCGATGTCATCGAGATTCCAGCCGGAATACGCCGTGGGCGAGGCGAGCGTCTGATGCCCCCAGCGCACATAGAATGTGGCCTGCTGGTCCGCCACCGGGCCGATCTCATACTCCATGCGCCGCCAGGCATCGTCCGCCGCGCCGCTGTAGCCGGTGGCAAAGAGCGTCTGCCATGTCGTGCCATTCGTGGAGATCTCGATGGTGGCGTTGGCAAAGGTCAGCGGCTGCATGTTCAGCCATTGCTGGAAGCGCAGCCGAGTGTTGCGAACCGTGGAGAGGGTCACCGGGCCGAGCGTGACGTAGTCCGGACCGGTCACGGCCACCGAGTGATTTCCGGAGAGGTTCACGCCGAGCACCTTCGTGCCGGTGGCGGCCACTCTGGGATCGGCATAGCCTGCGCCACCCGCCGCCAAGCCGCCACCACCCTGCGGGGTGCCGTAGGCCCACTCCCCGCTGCGAGCCCAGCCCGGATCGGTTTCCAAATTGAAGCGCACCACGGCAGGCGGCGCGACATTGAGCCGGGCACCGACAGGCTGGTTGAAGCTCGTGCCCTCGTTGCGCAGCACCAGCATCGTGCTTTGCCGTCCGGGCGCGAGGCCCGCGGCACTTGCTTGCACGGTGAGCGTGGTGCTCGCCCCCGCAGCGAGCGAGCCGCTGGCGAGACTGGCCTGCAACCACGCCGCGCCTGGAGTGGCGCTCCAGTTCAGCGACGACGTGCCGGTGTTGCGCAGCGTCAGCGTGGTGGACGTCGTGCCGCCGAGGTCGAGGGCGAAATTCCAGCCGTCGAGATTGGAAACCTCGAGCGCGTCCGGCACGGTGCCGGATTCGATCGCGCCAGAGGCGTAGATGTTGCCTCCCGGCGGTGCCACCGCGCCGCTGCCCATCTTGCGCTTCGCAAAGGCCGTCCAGATTTCACCGCGATTCAGCCCGCCGCTGTTCACGAGGTCCGCCTGGAGGATCGCATCCCGCGCCTGCACGAAGGTCGGATTCGCCGGGGAGAGCTTCATCCCGTCCGTCACCAGTCGCAGGGCCAGGTCGTTGCCCGGCACCGCCCCGTAGCGGGCGATCAGGTTGGCCCGCATGTCCCACAGCATGCCGCACCACACCTCGCCCTCGCGGTGGACACTCGGGGTGTTGATGTTGGTGGTGTTCGGGTTCAGCGGCACCTCGGGATAGGCACGGTCGATGGAGAGGTCGATGTCGCCGAAGCGCAGCGGATTCATCGTCGTGTCCACCGAGTAAGGGTAGCGGCGGATGCCGAAGTAAAAATTGGCATCGCCGAGCCGGCTCAGTTGATACGTCGAGTAGCCAGCCTTCGCATAAGCCGCCTGCGGATCGGCCGAGGCGGGTGTCAAAAGCGCCAGCGCGTAAAAGTCCGACCAGCCCTCGCCCATGCCGCGTGTGTGCCAGTCCGTGATGCCCGCGCCACCGCCCACGAGGCGGTTGCTCAGGCCGTGGGCGTATTCATGCACGACGATAAGACCATCGAAATCGCCGTCGCGGTCCGGGTTTGGCGAGGTCCACAGATACATCTGCATGCGCCCCGGTGAGCCGTCGTCGGGCGTCTGAAAGTTCGCGTTGTTGCGCGATCCATTTTGCGCGTTGTCCTGCGCATCGGCGAGGACCGGGTCATTGCCGAGACCGCCGCGCGCGAAGTTGTTCGTCTGGAAATTGCCCGCCGACTCCGTGAAGCCCAGCTCGTAGAAGCGGTCGTGGATCATGTTGCAGTAATAGAAGAGCTGCACCACCGCCGCGTCCTTGTAGTTCGCGGGATCTTGCGAGAGGTTCAGCGGCAGATCAAAGACGCGGGAAGGCGAGCCCTGCGGACGCGGCAGATCGGGGGTGTTGTCGCCATCGCGGTCGGTGTGCGCCTCCACATTGTTGCCGCGTGTCTCGTTCACGCCGTCGTCGATCCATCCATTGGGCGACGCCGTCGTATTGAAAGCCGGCGTCACGATCAAGGAACGACTTCCCGCCGCCGGTTGCAGCGCGGAGACGCTCGTGTGCGTCGGCTGCATCGGCGTGGGGCTTTCACCCGTGAAAACACGGTAGCTCGCATCGCTGATGTATTCGGTGAGCGACTGCCGCACCAGCACCTCCGCCGTGCCCGCAT
>JBKCXA010000843.1:0-3476 GCA_046316935.1 Prosthecobacter sp. | reverse complement strand
GCCGAGCCGGACCGCATCAAGGTCATTGATGCCTCCGCCAGCCCGGAGCAGGTTCACGAGGTCATCTGGAGCCTGCTGGCCTGATCCCATGCGCTTCCTCGCTCCCCAGCTCCTGCATCTGGCCTGGCTCGCGCTTATCCCGCTCGCTCTCTGGCTCTTTCGCAGGCATGCGAAGCGTCTCCCGGTCTCCACGCTGCTGTTTTTCAAATCGCTCGCTCGCGAGCATCAGGAGTCGGCATGGCTGCGCCGCGTCAAAAAATGGCTCGCCCTCGCCCTGACGCTGCTCGCCTTGCTGCTGGCCGTTTTCGCTCTGGCCCGGCCTTCGGGTGAAATGGGCGCAAATGCACCGCAGGCCGTTGTTTTGCTCATCGACCGTTCCGCCTCCATGGCTGCCACTGATGCCTCGGGCAAAACGCGGCTCGCGGAAGCCGTCACCGCTTTGCAGCAGGTGGTGCGCAGCCTGCCCGATCAAGCGGTGCTCACCTTGATCGCCTTCGATGCCAAAGCAGATGTGCTGCTTTCGCGAAGCCGCAACCGCCGCGAGTGCCTGCGCCAGCTTGATGAGTTAAAGCCGAAACCCATCGCCGGAGATGCCACCGACGCTCTCGCCACCGCTCGCCGACTCGCCGAACTCGATGCCGGTGCCAAGATCTGGCTCGCCAGCGACACGAAAGTAGAGGGCGATCTCGCCTTCATCGACTGCGCCCTGCCCGAAGTGATGAACGCTGGCATCACCGGCTTTCAAGTGCGCCCCAGCCCGCTCTCCGGCGGTCAGCACGAGGTCTTTGCCAAGGTCTCCGCCTCCTCCGCGAACCGCGAAAAAGTCTCCTCCACACTCGAAGTCACCCTCGCCGGTCGTCCCGTGCAGATTCGTGAGATCGACCTCGAGCCCGGAGCCAGCGCCACGCTCATTCTGCCGCTCGAATCCGCCCGTGGACAACGCCTGGAGCTTCAACTCAAAACACCCGGCGATGCCTTCGGCTGGGACGATGCTCTCACCGCGCCGCTGCCCCGCAACCGCCCGCTATCCGACGCGTGGATTACCGACAAGCCGGACCCCTTCACCGAGATCGCCCTCGCCTCGCTCATCGAATCGCGCCGCATCGAGATGATCCGCTCCACGCCCGATGCCTGGCCGCCGAAGGAAAAGCCGGATGTGTATGTCTTTGAGCACTGGCTGCCCAAAACATGGCCCACGGATCGTCCCGTAATTGTTTTGAATCCCACCACCAGCAGCGGTCCCATCAGTGTTAAGCCGCTTCCCGGCAATGGACTGCCGCATGACAGCCTGCGTAGCGTGCTGCCGGATCATCCGCTGCTCTTCCGCGTTGCCAGCAGCCGCATCGCACTCACGCAGACCTCGGTGCTGGCTTTGCCTGCCTCGCTCGAGCCATTGTGGATCGCCGGCACCGAGCCTGTGCTGGCCGCGGGCGAGCACGCTGGACAGCGCCTCGTCGTCACCGCCTTCTCACCGGCCACCTCGGAGCAACTCGCCCTGCTGCCTGCCTTTCCGCTCGTGCTCGGCAACGCCCTCTACTGGTGCGCCGAGACCAATGAAGCCCTCGCCAGCCAGCGCCCGATGCGCACCGGCGAGCTCGTGCCTGCCTCCGGCCTCGTGAACTGGCATGCGTGGAATGGTTTGCAATTCACCGATACCTCCGAGCAGACCACCGGCGGCCTGCTCTCACTCTCACAAATCGGCTCCTGGGAGACTGCCGATGGCAAAACCGGCACCAGCATCCTCGCATCTGCCACCGAGACAAACCTGCCCAAACGCTCCGAAGATGCTCCGGCCATGCCAGAGCTTCGCCAGCGCAGCATCATCACCTCCGCATCCTTCAGCACCTGGCCGCAAAAACTGCTGTGGGCTCTCGCCGCCTTGCTGCTTCTCGAAAGCTTCCTCTTTCACCGCAAGGCGGTGTATTGAGCTGGGAAAGCCTTACTTCACCGGAACCACATCCTCATAAACCGCGCTCAACGGCATCTCGAAGCCGATGGAGGTCAGCTTTAGCACCGCCTCCGCGCCTTCCAGCACCTCGGCACGCCATTCCACCGCCCGACGATGCACCGTGACCTTCATTTTATCCTGCTCGACGAGCACATACTCTTCTAGAGAGGGCAGTTGAATAAAGGTGAGCAGCTTTTCCCGCTCATCCGTGCCTCGAGTGCTCTCGGAGATCACCTCCACGATGACGTGCGGCTTGGTTTTGTAGTTCTTGTCCTCATCGTCCGGCTCGCACACCACCATCACATCCGGGTAATAAAACAGCATCACCTGCGCATACACCTTCACCTTCATGTCATGGATGAAGACCTTGCAGGTTTTGCCGCGCAGGTGGTTGCGGATGGCGCTGAAAATGTTGCCGGAGATGAAGTTGTGATTCTCGCTGGCTCCAGCCATCGCATAAAGATCACCGGCGATGTATTCATGCCGGACCTCGCTGGTGGCCTCGGCCTTCAGATAATCAGAGACCGTCCATTTGGGCGGCTGGAGGTTGTATTTCAGGACGGCGGACATAACTCCATGATAAGCGGTCTCCTTCTTTGACGCAAGCCGCCTGAATTTTCCATAGCCGATGCATGCACCCTGCATCTCCGCCCGCGTATGATGCTGCGATGCTACTCCGCCTGCTTTTTCCATTCGCCCTGACCACCGCCGCCTTGGCGGAGCCGGTGAGCTTTAGCCGTGAGGTGCTGCCGCTGCTCTCGGACAACTGCCTGAGCTGCCACGGGCAAGATGCCGGCCATCGCAAAGCCGATCTGCGCCTCGATACTCAAGAAGGTGCCAGAGAGGTGCTCAAATCTGGCGAATTCATCAAGCGCATCCTCACCGACGATCCCGAGGAGGTCATGCCACCGCCGCAGTCTCACAAACCGAAGCTCCAGGCCGAGCAGGTGGCCCTTTTGAAGCGCTGGATCGCTGAAGGCAGCGTGTGGGGCAAACACTGGTCCTTCGAAAAGCCGGTCAAAGCGAAGACCGAAGGCCATCCGGTGGATTTCTTCGTAAAGGCACGCCTAGCCAAAGAAGGCCTGAAGCTCTCTCCGAGGGCTGCGGAGCATACTTTACGCCGGAGGCTGGCTTTCGACATCACGGGCCTTCCGTCCGACGTGTCAGACAAGTCGGACCTGTCCGACTACATCGACGCTCTTTTGAAATCACCGCACTACGGCGAACGCATGGCCATGTTCTGGCTGGATGCCGCCCGCTACTCCGACACGGATGGCTTTCAATCCGATGCCACGCGCACAAACTGGCCCTGGCGTGATTATGTCGTCGAGTCCTTCAATGCGAACAAACCCTTCGATCAGTTCACGCTGGAGCAGTTCGCGGGGGATCTGCTGCCGAATGCCACGCCGGAGCAAAAGATCGCCACGTGCTTTCATCGCAATCACATGACGAATGGCGAGGGCGGTCGTGACAAGGAGGAGAGCCGCATCGACTACGTCATCGACCGCGTGAACACGATGGGCACCAC
>JBKCXA010000842.1:0-4743 GCA_046316935.1 Prosthecobacter sp. | reverse complement strand
CGAGTTTCAAAATTTCGTCGCCAAGGCCGATGCGTATGCCGGCAGCACGGGCACGATCAACATCATGCTCGACTACGTGGCGAACCACACGGCCTGGGACGCGGTTTACGGCCAGGGCGGTGTGGATCTCGGCTTCACTGGCAGCACCAGCACGCCGCTTCCAGTGCATTGGTACAGCCGCACCGGCGACTACGGCCAGCCCGCGACCTACTTCACGAGCCTCGGCGACAAAGACAAGGCTGTGGCGCCGGATCGCAATGACTTCGGCAAGTGGGCCGATGTCAGCGAGCTCTACTTCGGACGCTACTCGGCGCAGTGGCGCTTTGGCAGCTATGCCGCCGGCAGCGAGCCGCACAAAAACGAGGACGACTTCATGGACTTCAACAGCCTCAGCCCCGAGGTGGTGAAAGCCTGGCGGCTCATGGCCTACTACCCGATCTACTGGCTGCAGCAGACCGGCCACACGCTCACGAATTCCACCACCGGCACCTACGCCCAGCGGCTCGCCGCTGATGACAAAGGCATCGACGCCCTGCGCTGCGATTTCGGCCAAGGACTGCCGAACCCGCTTTGGGAATACATCGTGAACCGCACCCGCAGCGCGAAGTGGAACTTCGTCTTCATGGCCGAGACGCTCGACGGCGGCGAGCCCGGCTACCGCAGCAACCGCGTCTTTGACATCCTCAATGAGAGCATCGTCTTCCAGTTCAGCGGCACCACGCCGGTGAACAAAGAATGGGCCCTGCAAAGCGCCCTCGAAAGCCGCCGCAGCAACTACCGCACCGGCTGCATCCTGCTGAATCTCACCAGCCATGACGAGATCATGCCGGACAACGACGCCTGGCTCACGGCCACGCGTTACGGCGCCGTCTCCGCGGTGCCCGGCCTGCCGATGATCTTCCTCGGCCAGGAGCAGGGCATTCAACGATACAACACCACGCCCGGCAACGGCAACTACGACGGCTTCGACACCGATCACGAGCTCAACTTCGGCAAACGTGTGCCGCATTTCAAAAAGTGGAACCGCGCCTCCTTCTGGACCAATCCGCCGCCAAACAACAACGGTCTCGCGCAATGGTATGGCCGGGTGAACTGGGCACGTCTCAACAGCCCCGCGATCAAGAGCCTCAATCAATACTACCTCGATCTCAAAATCGGCGGCGGTGCCCCTGCGGACAACATCTTCGCCGTCGCGAAGTATGAGCAGGCCAATGCCTCGCCGGCCTTCAAAGATGTCGTGTTGTGCTTCGCGAACCTGTTCGAGCACAACTCCGGCTCACCCGGCACCGGCCCGACGACGCATTTCAGCACCAGTGACACCTTCGACATCCGCGGCGGCGTCGGAGATCCACTTTGGAACCTCCTCGGCCTGCAAAACAGCGCCGCGCGGCAATACAACGTGCGCAACCTCGCCAGCAGCAATGCCGCCGCGAACCTCTGGCCCACCGCCCGCACCGGCGCGGACATTTACAACAACGGCGTCTTCGTCAGCCTGCATGGTGGAGTCGGCACACCAGACATCACCGAGGACGGCGCCCTCGTGCAGTATTTGAAGATCGTCGATGTCACCCCGCCGCCGAGCAGTGCGCCAAACACCAGCTACTACCAGATCGGCAATCAAGGCACCTTCACCTGGACCAGCAACGCCGGCCCGCACGACAACATCTCAGGCTATCGCATCAGCATCGGCACCACCCCCGGCGGGAATGATGTGGCGAACAACATCAGCGTAAACAGCACCAGCTATCAGTTCACCGGCACCCACGGTCAAACCTACTACGCCACTCTCACCGCCGTCAGCGCTGCGGGTGTCACTTCAACCTCAAGCAGCTCCGACACTGGCGCTCCCAATCCCAACAGCACCACCACGCCCGTCAGACTTCTCGCTCCGGCGGCGGATGACGACGCCGATGGCCAAACCAACGAAGCGGAAGCCGCTGCGGGCACCAATCCGCTCTCCAATGCTTCCGCGTTCAAGGTCGACAGCGCCGCTGTGCCCGCGAATGGCGAGTTCACCATCACTTGGGCCAGCGTGGTGGGAAAAAAGTATCGAGTCCAACGCAGCGCCACGCTCGTGAGCAATGACTGGACCGACATCTCACCTGAAATCACCGCCACAGGCACGACGAGCAGCTACAACGACACCGGAGCCGGTAGCGTGAAGCATTTCTATCGGGTGAGATTGGTGCCTTGAAGCAGCTGAATCACCTGTCCACGCAATTCTTGAGCGGCTGAGCCGTCGGTGATGTGGTTTACCATGAGTGAGAAGGACAGTTCGTCCCCTGAATCGGTGGATAGGAAACCGGTGACCGTGCGGATGCCGGACATGGCACCGCCTTTCCAGCGGAGCGGACCTTCGGAGAGCAAGGAAGCGCGGTAGGCGGCACCCTGCGGCCCGTTTTTGGCGAGGTGCTGGAGTTTGGTGAGATCGTGCGGCGTGATGAAATCAGCTCGCGAAAGGCCGCTGCCGTCCTCCATGCGCAGGCGGGTGAACTCGAGTCCGCGTGCTTTCCAATGGTCGCGGATGACGGCGATGGGATCACGCTGCTTTTGATAGCCAAGGAGGCGCAGGACGCATTCGGTCTCGTGGTTGTCGGAGGTGGCGTGGATGCTGGTGATGATGTCGAGCAGAGATGGCGAGGTGTGTTGGAGCAGGACGACCTTCGCGGCTGTTGAGCTGGAGGCGAGGCGACCGTCAATCTGGATGCCGCGAGCGGTGAGGAGTCGCTGAAAATGATGCGCGGCGAAGGTGGATGGATTTGGCACCGCACCCGAGACGGTGAAGCTCTTGGCATCAATCGGCACGGTGCCGCGAAAATGAATGATGGGCGTGTTTTCACCGCCATGAATCATGACGCCATCGCCGGAACCTGCCGCGCCGGTGATGACTTCGTTTCGGAAGGTGACGCCGGGCACCTCGGGATCGGCAACGAGAAATGTGGCTGGTTGGCCGAGGGCGTTGCCGGGGCGAAAACGGGCGGTGTAGCGGTTGTGGTTCAAGTTGAGGGCGGAGACGCCACTGCCGTAACCATTGCCGATGTCTCCCCAGTTCCAGAAATCGCGGTAGAGGCTGCCTTTGAAGAAGCTGGCATCGATACGGATGCCACCAGTGATTCGGCGGAGGCCGCTGGCGTGAAGTTTCGCGGCGATTTGTTCAAGCGTGGCGAGGTCGAGCATCGGATCGCCCCCGCCAACGAGGACGAGATCACCTTCGAGGAGGCCATTTTGCATTGGCGAAACCGCTCGAAGCTCGGTCACGAAGCGAAAATCGGGGCTGAGGATTTCGAGTGCGGTGGCGGTGGTGATGGTTTTGAGGGCGGAGGCTGGGATGAAGGCGGTGTGAGCCTGGTCATCGAAAATGACATCGCCCTGCGCATCGAGCACACAGAGGCCGATGGCAGCGCCGCGAAGACCAGGGGAGGTTTTGGCCTCCGTGAGCAGGTTTCGGAGGTCGGCCTGCCATTTGGCCTCCGGTAGCGCTGGAGGCTTTTCCGGGCCGCAGGAGGCCAGGAGGAGCGTGAAAAGCAGAGGCAGCAGGTTTCGCATCGACCAAGTGTGCGCGTGCCTTGCGGTTTTGCCAAGCGCGGCCCATGCTGGAAGGATGAAACCCGAAAAAGTGAAATTCATGCTGATGGCCGCGGACATGAAACGTGCCGTGCGTTTTTACCGGGATGTAGTCGGCCTGGAGGAGGTGTTTGTGAGCGAATTCTGGACGGAGCTAAGCCACGGGGATGCGATCATCGCCCTGCACGGCGGTCACGATGGCTCGCGAAATCCCACCGGGCTGTCGTTTCAATTCGAGGACGTGCTCGCCAAGGCCGAATTCATCCGCCAGGCCGGCGCGACGATCCTGCAAGTCCCCGAACAACGCGAGGGCGAGCCCATCCTGCTAGGCATCTACCGGGATGCGGAGGGAAACGAGGTTTTCATCACGCAATACGTCGCCTGATCCACCGCCGTGGGGACCGAAATCCATGCATTCATCGGACACCGGCCTTGCAAGACGAAGGCACTGAGCGGTGGTCAATGACCGATGGAGGAATCCGAATCGGCAGGCCTTACCGGTTGTTTCATGCGCTGGCAGGTGTGACGAAACCCGAAAGAGCCTGAGGACCTTCTTACGCCCGAGGCATACCGGACGATTGGGGGGCAGGCCGCCGCCTGAACGCGGTTGATAGCCGTCCGGGGGCGCCCTGGGCGCTGACACCAATCCAAGCCAATGCATTTGCGCTGAATTCATGATCCATCGCATGCCTTGAGGCCTCTCCGCTCATAGATGCCCACACCATTTTTCGCCGCGGCAAGCCGTGGGTGGCACGTGACGAGGCTGAATTGCCATTTGCGCCGTCAACCTCGGGCGATAGGATGGCGGCCTTGAAATTCCCCATGAAGAAGACCCTCACGATCCTCCTCGGCGCTGCCGCCTTCATTTTCGCCTCCACTTCCTGTGACAAGCACTCCTGGAAAGAGACCCAGGGCCTCCACGAAGGCATGCACAAGGCCCACGGCTCCGATCACGGCGATGCCCATGCCAAGGGCGACGCCCACGGCAAAAAGGAAGAGGCCAAGCACTAATCCGCGCCCATGCGCCGCGCCCTCCTGCTGCTCCTCCCGCTCGTGATGACGGGCTGCTCGTGGTTCACGCCGCGCTCGCATCCCATCCCCGTCGTCGGCGGCAAAGAGCTGCATCTCATGCTGCCGGACACCGGCCGCACCTTCGTCCAAACAGACCCTAAATGGGCC
>JBKCXA010000841.1:0-4208 GCA_046316935.1 Prosthecobacter sp. | reverse complement strand
GATCGAGAACGGGATCGGAAAAATGGACACGGACATGGGTGCTCGGTATTTGAAGCCAAATCAATGACCAGAAGGCATCAACCAAGAATCTTCTGTCAGCCAGTTGCACACTGACGTCATTTCCTTTGCGTGCACACTACGATTCTATACATTCGAATTTTCGATTTCGCATCGAATAGCAGCGCTGAGCTTTGCCACATCTGAGTATGAAAACACATCTACTGCGTATGGGTCTGAAAAGATGAACTCCTCCAGTTGCTGATGGCCAAGCCTAGTTGTGTAGCTGACCGCAAACTTGACCTTACTTGGCCTGCCACAGTGCATGGTTGAGAACTCAAAAGTGTGTTCTTGGGCATCTGCGTGCATGATAGCCCGCACATAGGTTGGAGAGTCAGGGAGATCCGAAACGCATTTGAGGCCAAAAACCTCGGCACCTGAGTTACGCAAAGCAAAGTTAATTACCTTTGAGGAAACGGTTACTCTGGAGATCAAGAATGGAAGCGCCTCCATTCGTCCTTGGATTTGCGCCTCACCAAGTTGGCGTTTCAAGATATCGGTCTGGACTTGGAGCACCTTGATTTGTTTTTCATAGGCATTCGTTTGCTTCTTCATTTCTTGTGATGATTCGGCCATTTCCTTCAACTGAAGGCGAAATTCTCGTCCTTGGATGAAGATGCCTACAAGAACACCAAGGAAAGCGAGTCCTGAAAACAGTGCGTTAATGACACCAAAGAGATCACCGAATTCACCTGCGTTTGATGGCTTTGTTTTGCCTCCGCGCCACTCCACAATCTCTGGGCCAAAAAACCAGATCAAGCAAATGCCCAGGGCAAGCACCCAGAACCACCACGGAAAAAGTGGGGACTTTATTTGCTTCTCAAGTTCTTTATCCATGAATTGGATCTAGCTCACAGCAATCACCCCACAGCCTCCACACACCTTCCGCAGAGCGTCGGGTGTTCAGCGTGGGTGCCGACGTCGGGGAGGAGGCGCCAGCAGCGTTCGCATTTGGGGTTGGTGCAGACTTCGACGGTGGCGGCGAGGGCGGGGCCGCGGGTGAGGTGGAGGTCGCTGAGGATGAAGAACTCTTGCAGCGCGGGCACATCGGCGAAGATGGTGTGGCCGAAGCCGACCTCGGGCAGAGTGAGCTTGACGGTGGCTTCGAGGTTGGAACCGATCTGCTTGGCCTGACGCGCGGCCTCAATGGCCTGCTGGATGACGGCGCGGGCTTTGAGGAGGTCTTCGACGGCGGCGGTGGCGGAGTCGGAGGAGGAGTCGGAGGCGGACACGCTAAAGCGTGAACAACGTACATCGGGGAAGGGCTGCAAATGCACGCTGTCGGTGTGGCCGAGGAATTCCCAGGTCTCGTCGGCGGTGTAGGCGAGGATGGGGGCGAGCAGCTTCACGAGCGTCTCGGTGACTTCGCGGATGGCGGCCTGGGTGGCGCGGCGGCGGGGGCTGTTGGCGGCGTCGCAGTAGAGGCGGTCCTTGGTGATGTCGATGTAGAGCGCGGAGAGATCGCCGGAGACGAACTGGGTGATGGTGCTGACGACCTTGCGGAAGTCGTAGGCGGCGTAACCGGCGAGGCACTCGGTGGTGACGGCGTGGAGGCGCTCCAAGATCCAGCGGTCGATGAGGGTGTAGGACGGGGACTCTGTTGACGGAGTTGACCCGATTGACGGGGCGTCGTGAAGGTTGCCAAGCAGGACGCGGAAGGTGTTGCGGATGCGGCGGTAGGATTCGCCGGTTTGTTGGAAGAGTTCTTCGCTGAAGGGGACGTCGTTTTGGTAATCGACGCTGGCGGCCCAGAGGCGGACCATGTCGCCGCCGTATTTGTTGTAGTAGTGATCGGCGGTCATGGGCTTGGCGGCTTTGTCGCTGCCCTGATCGCTTTTGCTGATCTTTTTGCCGCTGGTATCGACGACGAAGCCATTGGTGATGACGGTCTTATACGGCGCGGTGCCGCGCACGGCGACGCTGACCATGAGGCTGCTCTGGAACCAGCCGCGATGCTGATCGGTGCCCTCGATATAGACATCGGCAGGGCAGTGCAGCTCGGGATGACGGTCCAAAACGGCGACGGAGGACGAACCGGAGTCGATCCACACATCGAGCGTGTCTTTGCAGCGCTTTGAGCCGGCGGGCAGGCCCACGAGGTCGCTCCAGAAGGCGTCGTCTTTTTCAAACCAGAGGTTCGTGCCGTGCTTCTCGACGGCATCGGCCACCTTGAGCGAGATGGTGGCGTCCATGATGGCCTGGCCGTTGGCATCGTAGAAGATGGGCAGCGGCACGCCCCAGGTGCGCTGGCGGCTGATGCACCAGTCCGGGCGGCTTTCGACGGTGCCGTGGATGCGATTGCGACCCCAAGCGGGCAGCCAGTTCACGGTGTCGATGGCCTTCAAGGCATCGGCACGGAAGTCGCTGATGCGAATGAAGAACTGCTCAACGGCGCGGAAGATGATGGGCGTCTTGGAACGCCAGCAGTGCGGGTACTGGTGAACGTAGGGCGTGTTGCCGAGCAGGGCACATTTGGCCTGGAGGATCTCGATGATGCCTTCGTTGCTCTTGAAGACGTGTTTGCCGACGAAGTCAGGCAAGCCGCACTCGGCGGTGTAGCAGCCGGCGTCATCGACGGGCGAGAGGATGTCGAGGCCGTTTTGTTTGCCGGCGATGTAGTCGTCCGTGCCGTGGCCGGGAGCCATGTGGACAGCACCGGTGCCGGTGTCGTCGGTGACGAAGAGGGCATTGATGATCTTCGAGGTGCGTGGGAGGAAGGGATGCTGCGCTTCGCTGCCGTTCAAGTCCTTGCCTTTGAGCTTCGAGGTGGGCTGGGTGGCATCGAGCTTGAAGCCGGTCTCGTTTTGGAAGGCCTCGATGCGTGAATCGGCGAGGATGAGTTTTTCGCTGCGGCCATCGGCGTGGGTGAAGGTGCCGACGGTGTAGTTGAAATCAGGATGCAGGGCGATGCCGAGGTTCGCGGGGAGGGTCCAGGGCGTGGTGGTCCAGATGACGAGGGAGGCACCGGACGGGCTGAAGCCCGAACTACGAACTTCAAACTTCACATACACGGCGGGGGAGGTTTTCTCTTTGTACTCGACCTCGGCCTCGGCGAGGGCGGTTTGGGCACCGTAGCTCCAGAGCACGGGGCGCTTCGCCCGATAGACGAGGCCTTTCTCCAGGAACTTCGCAAAGGTGCGCATGATGTCCGCCTCGTAAGCGGGTGTGAGGGTGAGATACGGGTTCTCCCAATCGCCGAAGACGCCGAGGCGCTTGAAGGATTGGCGCTGGATGTCGATGAACTTGCGGGCGTAGGCCTCCGAACGCGTGCGCACCTCCGCTGGGGCGAGGTCCTTGGCTTCTTTGACCACTTTGAACTCGATGGGCAGCCCGTGGCAGTCCCAGCCGGGGATGAAGGGCGTGTGAAAGCCCGCCATGGTCTTCGATTTCACGATGAGGTCCTTCAGCACCTTGTTCAGCGCCGTGCCCATGTGGACATCGCCATTCGCAAAGGGCGGGCCGTCATGCAGGATGAATTTCGGCCTGCCGGCCGACTGCTTCATGATGCGCTGGTAAAGCCCACCTGCCTCCCACTTCGCGAGGCGCTGCGGCTCGCGGGCCACGAGATCGGCTTTCATCGGAAAGTCGGTCTTCGGGGTGCGTACGGTGTCTTTGTAGTTTTTCTTGGCGGGAGTTTCAGTGCTCATGAGGGAAGGGACAGAAGGGACGAAAAGGACAAAAGGGGTCGGAAAAGGGAGGGCGAGGGTAGGGGGATGGCTTGAAGTTCCAAGCTCAAAGTTTCAGGACCTGCCGAGCCGCCCCGACATCCCTCGCGATCTGCGCTTTGAGCGCCTCCAGGCCGTCGAACTTCATCTCGCCGCGCAGGAGCTGGATGAAACGCACTTCCATGTCCTGACCGTAGCAATCGCCCGACCAGTCGAGGAGGTGGACTTCGAGATTCGGCTCGGCGTTTTCGGCTACCGTGGGGCGTCGGCCGAGATTGGCGACTGCGGGCAGCCACACGCCATCCAGTCGGGCCTGCACGGCATACACGCCGAGGGGCGGGAGCAGCTCGTTTTCGACTTCCACATTCGCCGTGGGGAAACCGAGTTGGCGGCCGAGCTTTTGACCTTCGACGACGCGGCCCATCACCGCATACTCACGACCGAGAAAGCGGGCCGCCTTGGCGAAATCACCCCGCGTCACGGCCT
>JBKCXA010000840.1:0-7098 GCA_046316935.1 Prosthecobacter sp. | reverse complement strand
CGAATTCGAACTGGCCGGAGAGCTTTCCGACGGCACGCGAGGCTTCGTCCATGCTCACGAGGTAGGAGTCCAGGCCCTGTGACACGTCCAGCCAGTGCTTTTGGCTCTCATGCGCGGCCAGTGCCTCGCGTTTGCGAGCGTGGACGGAAGCGGTGTTCACGTAGGAACTGGCTTGGAGCTTTTGGCGGAGCGGATCGCATAGGCCGTGGGGCATGGCGTGATAGACCGTGACATCATGCGAGTAGTGACGGCGCTGGGGATCGGTGACGAAATTCGGGATGTAGTGCGCAAAGGCGGCGGTGACGGCGAGGCGGCAGGCCTGCATGTGGTCCTCCATGTAGTCCGAAGGCGCATGGGTGAGCACGATGCTGGGTTGGGCCTCGCGGACCACCGCCGCGATCTTCCGCAGGTAAGGCACGGTGTAATTGAGCTCCAGATCATCGCAGATCGGCGGATAAAACGCCGCACCGAGGATGCGGGCAGCCTCGCGACCCTCTTCGAGGCGTTTTTTGGCCGTGGTGGGTCCGTCCATCTGGACGCTGCCGCCGTTGCCGGTGCACATGTTCATGTAATGGATGTCCCAGCCGCGTTCCTGGAGCAAAAGCAGGGTGCCGGCGGCGACGAATTCGATGTCATCAGGATGGGCGAAAAGGGCGAGGGCGGCTGGCATGGCAGGCGGAGGATGGCACGGGGCCGGGGAAAGGAAAGTGGCGGGGCGACTTTCTGTTTGAGTGTGCCGGGCATCCGGGCTAAACGCCGCGTCCCATGAGTTCCCCAGCCGCCCACACCTATAAACAAGCCGGAGTCGATATCCACGAAGCAGCCTCGCTCGTCGATGACATTGGCGTCCTGGTGAAGCGCACCCAGAAGAACCGCAAGCTGGCCAATCCCTTCGGCCTTTTCGCCGCTGCCTATGATCTGAGCGGTTACAAGCACCCCATGATCCTCACCGGCTGCGACGGCGTGGGCACGAAGATTGAGCTTTTGCTGAAGCACGACCAGCTCGAAGCCGCTGGCAAAGACCTTGTGGCGATGAATGTGAACGACGTGCTGACCACCGGCGCTGATCCGATCATGTTCCTCGACTATGTGGGCATTCCGAAGATCCAAAAAACGCAGATCACGCGCATCATCGCTGGCATGACGGAATACCTGGAGGCGTGCAATTGCATCCTCGCCGGCGGTGAGACGGCTGAAATGCCCGGCATGGTGCCCGAGGGCATGGTGGAACTCAGCGGCTTTGCCATCGGTGCCTGCGAAAAGGAAGATCTCCTCGATCCCGGCACCATCGCTGCCGGTGATGTGCTCATTGGCTGGAAGAGCGCCGGTTTCCACGCGAACGGCTTCAGCCTCGTGCGCCGCATCATCGAGAAGGAAAAGCTCACTTTCAGCGAGGACGAGATGCGCCTGTTGCTCAGCCCGACGCTGCTTTACCATGAGCAGCCCGCCGCACTCAAGGCCGCTGGCATCAAGCCAAAGGCCATGGCGCATATCACGGGTGGTGGTCTGCCGGAAAATCTGGGTCGCATGTTCCTGAAGCGCGGCCTCGGAGCCAAGCTGAGCATTCCGTTCTGGGAAAATGACGTCGTGCAGAAGGTGCTGCGTCACGCCGACAAGTCGGACGCGATTGATACCTTCAACATGGGTCTCGGCTGGGTGGCCATCGTTTCACCTGATCAGGTCGATAAAGCTATCGCCAGCAGCCCCGGTGCGAAAATCATCGGCGAGATGGACAGCTCCGCGCAGGTCAGCGTGGAGATTGTCTGAGTCCGATCACGCCCGGAACAAGGCGCCGAGCTTTTTGCCGAGGATGACCCCGGCGGCGAGGATCGTCACGCCGAGGAAGATCATCGCCCACACGCCGAGGGCGCTTGCGATACTGGGACCGGTCCCAAGGCCCATCATGAGGGAATAAATGGCCTTTGTGATGGGGAAATGCGTGGTCTGCTGGGCCAGCACCATCGAGTCGCTGACCTCCAGCATGGCAAAGGAGAAGGCAAGCAGGCCTCCGGCGATGAGATTCGGCGTGACGAGCGGCAGGGTGACACGCCACAGAGCACGCTCGGGCGAGGCACCGAGGTTTTGCGCGGCTTCTTCAAGCTGCGGGCTGACTTGCTGGAAACCCGCGGCGGCACTGCGCACGACGTAGGGCAGTCTTCGCACGGCGTAGGCGATCACCAGCAGCAGCACCGGGTCTTCCCCGAGCATGAGCCATGAAAACGGCTGGCCAGGTCGGGTCATCGCCAGGTAGCCAAAAGCCATGACAATGCCCGGAACGGCCAGTGGCAGCATGGCCATCGCATCGAGCAGGCGACGACCCCACAAGCGCGTGCGCACGGAGACGTAGGCCACACCGATGCCGAGCAGCAGGGCCACAAAGACAGCAAAGCAGGAGTATTTGAGGCTGTTGGAGATCGACGAGAGCGTCAGTTCATGGCTGAGGGCCTCGTGGTAGTGCGAAAGGGTCAGCGAGTGCGGGAGGATAGTCTGATACCAGTCATTCGACTGCGAGAGGAAAACGACACCGAGGTGCGGAACGACCGCCAGGAAGGTGACGAGGGAAAACAGGGCGGTGACACCCCAGGCATGTTTGGGAGCCAGAATTTTCAAATCGCGACCGGTGGAGGCTCTGCCGCCTCCGGTGGCCGTGCCGCCGCTAAAGAAGAACTTGCCCGCGGCATAGAACAGCGTGCTGAAGGCCAGCATCACGGCCACCAGCGCATACGGGAAGGGATTGCCGGAGAGGTCATTGATGCCGCGGAAGACCTGCACGGCGGTGACACGCTCGAAATCGAACACGAGAGGCACACCCATCTCCGTGAAGGCCCACACAAAGACGATGGTGCCGCCAGCGAAGACACCGGGCATGATCAGCGGCAGGGTGATGCGTTGAAAGCGGCGCCAGCCGGTGCAGCCGAGATTGGCGGCGGCTTCTTCGAGAGCGGGATCGAGGTTGGCGAGCGCGGCGGCGGTGTTCAGGTAGATGATCGGGTAGAGGTGCAGCGCCTCCATGATCACCACGCCGAGCATGCGGCCCTCGCCGAGCCAGTTCACCGGATCAGCGGGGTCCATCAGGCCGAGGCTGATGAAAAACGCATTCAGCGCCCCGGCTTGCCCGAGCATGGCTTTGACCCCGATGGCCCCGACGAAGGGAGGCAGGATCATCGGCAGCAGCACCAGCGAGTTCAGCAGTCCTCGGCCGGGAAAGGCGCAGCGCACATGCAGCCCGGCGAGGGGCAGCGCGATGATCAGGCTGAGCAGCGTGCTCCAGATGGCGATCTGGAAGGAATTGAACAAGCCCTCGCGGTAGAGGGCATTCATGAAGACCTCGGCCACATACGCGAAGGTGAAACCACCGTCCGTTCCCGGCGCGATGAAGGCCTCGCGCAAGGCCGCCCAGATCGGATACACAAAGAAGCACCCGAAAAAGACGGTCATCACCACATAGACGACGAGGGAGAGCTTGCGGGACATACGAGGAATCGGAAAGAGAACGCGTCGGTTTAGCTCAGTGCAGACCGTTCGACCAGCTTTTCCTTCCTCCGTGCTATTCCTGACGCATCAACGCATGCTCCCGGTCCCACACAAAGTAGGCCAGCAGTAGGAAGAAGCCGAAACCGAAGGTGAAGAGCCACACCTCATGGTGCAGCACCGGATGCAAGACCAGCCCTCCGATGTCTCGCAATAGGGAAACGGGTCGCGTGACAATGTCCCAACTGTTCCAGCGCAAAATGCGGCCCAGGTAGAGGCCAAAACCGGTCAGCGGCATGACGACGAGCACCATCGCCCAGCCAAGACGCGGACCGAAGTGACTGCTGATCCACCTTTGCACCAGACGTAGCGAGTGAAATCCGATCCACAGCGAGGTCAGCGCAAAGGCGAGGATCATCATCAGGTCATACCACAGCGGCACACCGGCCCGTGGCCGCAGATGGATGAGGTCGGTCAGCACATACGGGGCGTTTGGAAAAAACAGCAGCCACACGGCCAGCACGGGAACCGCCCGGCTGAAATGCCGGCTTCTTGGCAGCAGCAGCGCAAACACGAGTGGCAGAGCGCCAAGAAAGAGATTCCAAAGGAGGAACGAGAAGTAGTAGTTCCCGCTGAGACGCACGCGGATGAGGAACAAGGCGGCGCAGGAGAGGCAGGCGGCAGCTTTGAGAAGCAGAATGCGAGGAGGCATGCGCGAAATGTCCCGTCCGAAAAGCGGTCACGCAACTCTCGCTGCCTCGTTCACGAACATTTCACATGGGCACAAAAATGCCCGGCGCATGGCCGGGCATTCGTGAGGTGCTTTCGATGACCTGGGAAGCTTACTTCGCGAGGAATTCGTCCATCGCGGCCTTCGTGATGCGATACTGCGTGCCGATCTTTTTGGCCTTGATGTCGCCCGCCTCGATGGTGGCGATCACATCGGCCTCCGTCACGCCGAGTGTTTGCGCGACTTGGGCCGGGGTGAGGATGTCCACGGCAGGAGCGGCGGCACCAGGAAGAGGAGGCGGAGTGGCTCCGGGGATCGGCGGAGGCGTGGCTGCGGTATTAAAGACGCCCTGCGCCATCATTTGCTGCGCCATGCCAAAGCCCATCGCGATCTCCGCGGCAGCACCGGCGGGACCTCCGCCACCTTTTGCCATGCCTTCGGCCATTTGGAACTTCACGTAGTCGTTCAGATTGCCGATGGCGCCCATGCTGGAGCGCTTGTCGATGGCCTGTTCGACCTCTGGCGGCACGCTGGCGTTTTCGAGGATGAAGCTGGCGATCTCAATGCCGTATTTCGTCGTCGTGATCGGATTGATGATGGGCAGGAGGGCCTCGCCGAGCTCGGAGTAGCGGGTGGCGAGGTCGAGCACGGGCACCTTGGCCGTGGCGAGGGCATCGGTGAAAACACTGACGATGCGGCTGCGCATGGTGTCGGCGAATTCATCGAGGCGGAAGTGATGATCGGAGCCGGCCACCTCCTTGAGGAAGACCTTCGGATCGGTGATCTTGAAGTCGAAGGTGCCGAAGGCACGCACGCGCACGATGCCGAAGTCCTGGTCGCGCATCATGATGGGGTTGCTGGTGCCCCATTTGTTGCCGGTGAAGAGGCGGGTGGTGACGTAATACACATCCGCCTTGAAGGGGCTCTCGAAGCCATACTTCCAGCCTTTCAGCGTGGAGAGGATGGGGATGTTGTCGGTGACGAGGTCATGCTTGCCGGGGCCGAAGGTATCGCCGAACTGGCCGAGATACACGAACTGGGCCACCTGGGACTCGCGAACGATGAGCTGGGCACCACGTTTGATTTCCTTGTCCTCGTCCGGGAAGCGCCAGGAGAGGGTGTCGCGTGAATCGTCGGTCCACTGGATGATTTCCAGAAACTGACCTTTAAGATAGTCCATGAGGCCCATAGTCGTGTGTGGTGAGTGGTTTGAGTGCGTGAGAGAAACGCGGGCGGATTGTAGAGGCTCGTTTGGAACTGGCGAGCGTAAATCCGGGGCGATTTTTCACGCGGCGAAAAAACAACGGCCGGGTGATGGCGGTAGTTATGCCCAAAACAGCCGCAAAAGACCAAAGAATGTGAACAACTGTTTCTTGCCGGTTGGAGGCCTGACCGCTTGAATCGCATTATGAAAAGCGCTCGCGATCCTTCCGCCGCCTCCGGCAGGAGATTGCTGTCTCTTATTGAGGGACTGCTGGAGTCAGCGCAGCGGGATGTGGGACGGTTGAAAACGCAGGAGGCAGTGGCCACCCACCAGCTCCGTGTGAGGATGAAGAAGCTGCTGTCGCTGCTGAGACTGGGCAGAGATTGCGTGCCGGAGCAGACATTTGAGGCGATGCGAATGCACATCCGGGCGGTGAAGAATGCCTGCGCAGGAAATCGCGATGTGGTGGTGCGTGACAAGCTGGTGGAGAAACTCTCCCGCCGATTTCATCTGTCTCCGCAGCATGCGCTGAACTCCGATGGCAGTCGGCCTGAGCCGCCTTCCGCCTCTTTTTTGCGTCATCAGCTCTATGCCTTGGAACAGTTGGTGGATAGGACCAGCATCGAAAAGCTGACGCCGGAGCAGATCATCGCGGCGCATGCCATCACCTATCGTCGTGGCAGGCGGCTGATGAAGGAGAGCTTTGACGGCGTGGCGGAGGAGTCGCTGCATCGCTGGCGGCATCGGGTGAAGGATCTCCATTATCAGACACTGGCCATCCGCCATCTGCCGGGAGCCTGCCGCCGTGTGCGCCGTGCCCGGAAACTCGGCAGTCTGCTGGGGCGTGAACGCGATCTGGCGAACCTCGCCCGCGAACCGGCCTACGCGGCGAAACGCGGCTCGTGGAGCCATTTGATCCACGAGCACCGATCCAAGCTGCAACAGCGCATCCTGATTCTCGGCCACAAGCTCTACGACCCGGCGGCACAGCAGTTCCAGCATCAGATGGAACGTCGGATGGAACTGGCGTGAGCAGTCCGCATGTTTGTAGTTCGGGCTTCAGCCCGTTCAGGGCATCCATTCACGGCCTGAAGGCCGAACGACAAACTCCCCCCAAACTACGAGTCCTGCTCCCCGGCGAGCTTCGCAGCTTCTCGCTTGAGGATGCGGCCGACGCGATGCTTGGCGAGATAGACCTGGGCGGCATTCACGCCGAGTTCTTTCTTCACCCGCTCCGGACTCCAGCCTTTGAGCACATAGCAGGAGAAGATTTGGAACTGCCGGGGTGATACGAGGGCCTTCACACGACGCAGCGCGATGTCCATGATCTTGTCCTGCCACTCGCGTTCCCAGAGTTTTTCGAGGGCGACACCGTTTGGGTCCGCGCAGCGGTCGATGGGAGCGGTGCGGCGGTCATCGGGTTCCTCTCCAGCGTAGAGATTGGCCTCGCGGTCCTGCTGCTTCTTGCGGCGGCGGAACTGGTCGAGGATGCGCCAGCGTGCCTGGTTGAGCAGGAAGGATTTGAAGGAGCCGAGGCTGGTGTCGAACTTTTTCTTTTGCAGGTTCTTCGCCACGCCGATGAAGGTTTCCTGCACCACATCGCCCGCCTCGTCATCGCTGAGCCCCGCCTTGCGGGCGACGTGGAAGACGAAGCTGGAGTAGGTGCGGTAAAATTCGTCCCACGAGGCCCAGT
>JBKCXA010000839.1:0-7124 GCA_046316935.1 Prosthecobacter sp. | reverse complement strand
CAAGAAGCGTCATCCGACGCTCGAAGACCATGTCACCGTGTATGCCAATGCCACCATCGTGGGCGGCGACACGGTCATCGGTGCCCGCAGCACCATCGGCGCGAATGTTTTCATCCTCGAATCCGTGCCGCCGGACATGCTGTATGCGCTCGGCGAGCAGTCCCATCAGGTGAAGGAGAAAAAGAAGAAGTGACATGGCCATGCTGAGTCTCTCGCAGCTCTTCTTTGACTTCACCGCCTCGCCCAAGCGGGCACCGATCCGTACCCTGCGGGAGTTTGCACCCGCACCTGAGCCCAAACGTGAAGTCGAGCAAATCGGTGTGCGTGATGAAGAACTCGAAGCGCAGGCCGGAACGTGGCTGGAGCAGCTCGGCATGCCTGGAGCCAAAGGGCTGCTGAAAGTGGAATGGAACGCACGGCTGCGCAGCACCGCGGGCTATGCGCACTACCCGCACTGGCGCATCGAGCTGAATCCACGGCTGCGGGATTTTGAAGGGCAGGTGGAGCGCACACTGAAGCATGAGCTGGCCCATTTGATCGCCTACCATCGCAGCGGACGCCGCATCGAGCCGCACGGCGCGGAGTGGCGGCAGGCCTGCGCCGATCTCGGCATCCCCGGTGAACGGGCGCGGCACACGCTGCCGCTGCCGCGCAAAGAGGTGAAGCGCAATCTGGTCTATGTGTGCCCGTCCTGCCAGCAGGTGGCGCGGCGTGTGAAGAAGTTTCGCAAGCCCGTCGCGTGCAAAAAATGCTGTGACCAGCATGCGGGCGGTGTTTTCGATGCACGGTTCAAATACCGGCTCGTTTCCAAAGAGGGCTGAATGGGCGGTTGAAGGCGTTTGCTTCTTTGACTACATCCACGCATGGCCACCATCGGCACCCCGCTTTCCTCCACCGCCACCAAAGTCATGCTCCTCGGCTCCGGGGAGCTCGGCAAAGAAGTCGTCATCGAGCTGCAACGCCTCGGCTGCGAGGTCATCGCCGTCGATCGCTATGCCAACGCCCCCGCCATGCAGGTGGCGCATCGCAGCCATGTGATCTCCATGCTCGATGGCGAGGCGCTGCGCCGCCTCATCGAGGTGGAAAATCCCGCCCTCATCGTGCCGGAGATCGAGGCCATCGCCACGGACACACTCGTCGAACTCGAAGCGCAGGGCCTCAACGTCGTCCCCACGGCCCGTGCGGCCAAACTGACGATGAATCGCGAGGGCATCCGCCGTCTCGCCGCGGAAGATTTGGGCCTCAAGACCTCGCCGTATGTGTTTGCCAGCACCGAGGAGGAGTTCCGCGCGGCGATTGAGAAGATCGGCATGCCCTGTGTGGTGAAACCGATCATGAGCAGCAGCGGCAAAGGCCAAAGCGTCGTCAAAACCGCGTCGGACATCGAGTACTCGTGGAAGTATGCGCAAGAAGGCGGCCGTGCCGGAAAGGGCAAAGTGATCGTCGAGGGCTTCGTCGAGTTCGATTACGAGATCACCATGCTCACCGTGCGTCATGCCGGCGGCACCTCGTTTTGTGCTCCGGTCGGTCACACACAGATCAAAGGCGACTACCGCGAGTCGTGGCAGCCGCATCCGATGTCGAAAAAGGCCCTCGAAGCCGCCGAGCACATGGCGGGAGCCATCACCGGTGCTCTCGGCGGTCGCGGACTCTTCGGCGTCGAAATGTTCATCAAGGGCGATGACGTCATCTTCAGCGAGGTTTCACCTCGTCCGCATGACACCGGACTCGTCACGCTCATCTCGCAGGACTTGAGTCAGTTTGCCCTTCATGTCCGCGCCATCCTCGGCCTGCCGATTCCAAACATCCACCAGCATGGCCCCAGTGCGAGCTGCGCCGTGCTCGTCGAAGGTGAATCGAGTCAGGTGCGCTTCGGCGGCCTCGACAAAGTGCTCGCCGAACCGAACACGCAGGTGCGACTCTTCGGCAAACCGAACGTGAGCGGCCAGCGCCGCATGGCGGTGACGCTCGCCCGGGCTGAAAACATCAACGAAGCTCGTGCGAAGGCTCATCGGGCGGCGCAGGCGATGCAGATCCAGCTCTGATAGGTTCCAAGTTTCAGGGAACTTGAAACGTGAAACCTGGAACTTGAAACTCCCCGCTACTTCTCCGCCGTCGCGAGCACGGTTTGAAAGTGCGGGCTGCTGGTCTCGCGGTGGACGACGCTTGTTTCGATGTCGCGAAAGCCGGTGGAGGTCATCATCTCGTGCAGCGTGGCCTCGCTGAAGCCGAGCCACACGTCGGCGTAGAGCTCGCGGGCCTTCTCGAAGGTGTGCTGGAGGAGGTCGAGAACGACGATGCGCCCGCCGGGCTTCAAAATGCCGAAAGCACCGCGCAGGGCGGCCTGAGGGTTTTGCGCATGGTGAAGAGCCTGGCTGAGAAAGACGAGATCCATGCTCTCCGGCTCGATCGGCGGCTTTTCGAGATCGCCGAGGCGGTATTCGAGATTGGTGAAGCCGTGGGTTTTTGCCAACTCGGAGCCGTAGGCCACCATTTTTTCGCTGTTGTCCACGGCGATGACTTTCTTTGCCCGCTGGGCAAGGAGCTGCGAGAGCGTGCCCTCGCCCGCGCCGAGGTCGGCGATGACGAGCGGAGGCATCAGCTTCAGCAAGGTCTCTCCCAGCGCCTTCCAGGAACGGCCGGGGATGTAGTGTCGGCCAAATTTGCCCGCGAGCGCATCGAAATAGGCCTTGGCGGTCTCCGCCCGCTTGCGCAGGACGATCTCGAGCGCGATGGCATCCTGCACGGTCTCGTGCATCTCTGTTCCGGCCGCCTTCAGCAGAGCCAGGAAATGCGCGTGGGAATCCTGATCGTTCGGAGTTGGCTCTTCGAGGCGGTAAAGGCGATTTTTCCCGCTGCGGCGGTCATTGACCAAACCCGCTCCTTTGAGCTTCGCGAGCTGGGCGGAGATGTTGGATTGCGGCAGTGAGAGGATCTCCTGCAGCTCCGCCACATTCAGCTCCTCCCGTTCCAGCAGCAGCAGCATCCGCACCCGCGTGGGATCGGCGATGAGGCTGAGCGATTTCAGGATGGAGGTCATGGGGGGGTGGTTTAATAGTCTCGGTTGAGCAGATAGTCCGCCAGCTCACGGAGCCGCGTGCCTTTTTCACCGAAGATCTTCAGCGCCTCATGCGCGGCGGTGGTGAGCCGGTGCGCCTCCGCTCGCGAGGCATCGAGGCCCATCAAAGCGGGGTAGGTGCTTTTTTCGGAAGCCACATCCTTCCCGGCGCTCTTGCCGAGCTTTTCGCTGGTCTGCGTGACGTCGAGGATGTCGTCGATGATCTGAAAGGCGAGGCCGGTGGCCATGCCGAAGTCGTGCAGCGCCTTGATCTGCTCCGGCGTGGCATCCGCGCTCATGCCGCCGAGCTTGATGCTGGTGGTGAGCAGCGCGGCAGTTTTGCCCTCGTGAACGAAGCGCAGATCCTCCAGCGGCAGTTTTTTCTGCTCGCCCTCCAGATCAGCGACTTGTCCGCCCACGAGATGAAGGCTTCCCGCCGTGCGAGCGAGTTCGGAGACCAAGCTCGCTGCTGTGTAGCGGCTCGTCGCAGGCGTGCGGGCGGTCAGCTCAAAGGCCAGCGCCTGCAAGGCATCACCCGCGAGCAGTGCGATGGCCTCGCCAAACACGATGTGACAGGTGGGCACGCCACGGCGCATGTCATCGTCATCCATGCAGGGCAGGTCATCGTGGATGAGCGAGTAGGTGTGCAGGCATTCCACGGCGCAAGCCGAAGCCATCGCGTTCTCCGGGCTGCCTCCGCAGGCCTCGGCGGCCGCCAGGGTCAAAATCGGCCGCAGACGCTTTCCGCCCGCAAAGACGCTGTGCCTCATCGCCTTGTGCAGCGAAACCGGCCGCGTCTCCGCGGAGGGGATGAACTGGTCGAGCGCCGTGTCGATGAGCTGGCAGCGTTCGGCGAGATAAGTCTTGAGGTCGGACATGTCGGGAAAAGAAGCCGTTTTCCTACTCGACCGGCCATTCAGCGGCAAGGAGCAAACGCGACCGCCCTATTCCTCGTCCGCCAGCGAGCCGCGTCGGGTCGGTGCAAACAGGTAGCCGACCACCCCCTCGGTCGCCTTCCAAAAGCCGATCAGGGTGGCGACGAAGCAGAGGATCATGAGGGCCCGCGTGATGCTGCCCAACCATTCCCAGGCGGCCCAATAGACCCCGATCGCGGCGACCATCAGCAGCGCACCGGCGAGGCCTTTGCGCACGGCATTGCCGCGCAGGCCCGCGATACGTTCCGAGCGTGCCCGGGCATACATGGCCAGGGCTTTGTCTCCGGTGATGCCGTTCACTTCGAGCTTCGCGAGCACGTCCTCTCGGGACTCATCCCAGATCACCATGCGGTGAATGATCTGGTACAGGCGCTGCTCATGCTCCTCAGTCATTCAAAGCGGGAATCAAAACGGGATGTCGTCATCTTCCATGCCCTCGGTGATGGGGCCCTCGCCGAAATCATCATTCTGCTGGGCCGGTGCGGGACGCTGCTGCGGGCGCTGGGCCGGAGCCGGACCACCGGAGCCGCCACGCGCCTGCATGGGGCGCTGCTGCGGGCGATTGTAGCCACCGCCTCCTCCACCGCCGCCGCCATATCCACCACCCCCCCCACCACCGGAGTAGCCGCCGCCTTCGTCATCGCCGCCACCGCCGCCGGAGCGTTCACCACCAGGGCTGCCAAGGAACTGCATCTGCTCGCCCACGACGCGGAGGCGGGTGCGCTTCTGGCCGGTCTGCTTGTCCTCCCAGGAATCCATTTGAAGACGGCCTTCGATGAAGACCGGACGGCCTTTGTGCAGGTATTTGCCCGCCAGCTCGGCCATCTTCGACCAGAGCACGACATCGACGAAAGTGACTTCCTCCACCTTTTCACCGCTGTCAGAGGTGTACACGCGGTTCACCGCGAGGCCGATGTCACACACGGCGCTGCCCTTCGGCGTGTAGCGCACTTCCGGATCACGGGTGAGATTGCCGATGAGCATGACTTTGTTGTAGGAGGCCATAAAAACGAGGTGGGTGAGGGACGAGGACGATGTGTGCGGCGGCCATCTTTGATGGGGGGGATGCTTTCGGGCAATGTTTTTTTGTCAGCAAAGCCGCCGGGGTGCATGCTGGCGGCCGTGCCGGACCTCATCGAACGCTTCATCCTCCATCTCGCCACGGAGCGCGGCCTCTCCGTGAACTACCAGCTCCTCGTGCGGCGAGTGCTGGAGACCTTCGTGTCCTGGTTCCAGCAGGCGCATGGCTCGCAGGAGGCCGCCGCGGTGTGCACGGATCATCTCACCCAGTATCTCCTGCGGCGGAAGCAGGACGGCCTCGCCACCTCCTCGGCTCGCATCGAGCTCATCGCGCTGAAAATCTTCTTTCGCTGGCTTGCCGCCCGCAAGCACCTCCCCGCCGATCCAGCGGATGCCATCCTGCCGCCCCGGCCGGAAAAACACCTGCCGGACACCTTGAATGAGGTCGAGGTGCGCCAGCTCATCGAATCCGTGAACGGCACCAAGCCGCTCGACCGGCGTGACCGCGCCATGCTGGAGCTGTTTTACGCCAGCGGCGTGCGCCTCTCCGAGCTGGCGGATGCCCGGCTGGAGCACCTCAGCCTCGAAGAAGGCTGGATCAGGGTCACTGGAAAAGGCAGCAAGACCCGCGTCATCCCCGTGGGTGGCGCGGCACGGGAGGCCATCGCCGCCTGGATCGAGCACGGCCGGCCGGAGCTGGTGAACAAAAAGACCCAAAGCCACATTTTCATCTCCATGCGCGGCACCCGCATCACCACCGCGCACATCTGGGATCTGGTGAAGCAACGTGCCGCGAAGGCCGGGCTCGATCCCGTCCGGGTGCATCCCCACCTGCTGCGCCACAGCTTTGCCACCCACCTCCTCAACAACGGCGCCGATCTCCGCGTCATCCAGGAGATGCTTGGCCATGCGGACATCGCCACGACGCAGATCTACACCCATGTCGATCAAGCGCGGCTGAAGGAGACGCATCGGAAGTTTCATCCGCGGGCTTGAGGCCGGCTCGCCAAAATGGGTGAGGGGGTGACCTGCTTTTTGCTTTCACCCCGGGCACGCTTTCGGCTAGAAGCACGGCGCATGTCTCAAAACGCCCCCGCCAAACCCACCCACGGTAATCACTGGCCCATCGTCATCGGCCTCGTCGGAGGTATCGGTGTCGGGATGATCCTCCAAAAAATCGCGCATCCCGCCGAAGGAGCCGCCCCGGATTGGATCAAGGCCGTCATCGAGGCCTGCCGCTTCGTTTCGGACCTTTTCCTGCGTGGATTGAAGATGGTCATCGTGCCGCTCGTCGTCGCCAGCATCATCAGCGGCATCGCGGGCCTCAAATCGCTCGATGGCTTTGCCCGCATGGGTTTGAAGACCTGGGCCTACTACATCCTTGGCAGCCTCGTGGCCGTGTGCGTCGGCCTTTTCATGGTCAACACCATCAAGCCTGGCCTCGGCAGCGATGGCAAACCAAATCCTACCCTAGCCGCGGCCATGGACGCCGCGAAAACCGGTAAAAACGCCCAGGAAGTGGGCAACGTGATGAAGAAAGCCGAAGGCGGCGCCTCCTCGCTGCTCGACATCGTCCGCCGTGCCATCCCGACGAATATCATCCAGGCCTGCGCCGAGGGCGATCTGCTCGCCATCATCGTCGTGAGCATCCTTTTCGCCGTGGCGATGGTGCTCGTGCCCACCGGCCCGCCCGTCGTGCTGCGCGATTTCTTTGTGCAGCTCACCGATGTGATGACGCTCATCACCACCTGGGTGATGAAGTTCACACCGCTCGCCGTCTTCTGCCTCGTCATCCCGGCCATCGCGGAGGTCGGCGTGGGTGTGCTGCAAAACCTCGTGCCTTACGTTTTGACCGTCGTCGGAGCGCTGCTGCTGCACACGCTCATCATCCTGCCCATCGTGCTGAAGGCAGCGGGCATCTCACCGCTCCAGCACTTCAAGAATATGAGTGACTCCCTGCTCATGTCCTTCTCCACCGCCTCATCGAGCGCCACTATCCCGGTCACAATGCGCTGCATCATGGAGGAGTCGAAGGTCAGCGAACGCGTTGCCTCCTTCGTCATCCCGCTCGGGGCTACGGTGAACATGAATGGCACCGCGCTCTATGAATG
>JBKCXA010000838.1:0-5997 GCA_046316935.1 Prosthecobacter sp. | reverse complement strand
TCGATTCAGAAGCTGCCTGGACGTTTTCCCGCCACCGAAGTCTGGAACGCGCATCGCAAACTCGGCCAGCCCGTCGCCGAGCAGGCCATCGAGACCTGCATCGCCCTCGCCGAGCGCTACGGCATCGGCCAGGTGTCCGTGGACAATGCCTTTCACTACCTCTGGGGCGGCGGTTACGTCATGGAGGCCGCGCGTCGCGGCTACGTCGCCTACACCAACTGCACCTCAGCGAAAACCGGCGTCGTGCCCTTCGGTGGCAAACACGCCACACTCGGCACGAATCCACACTCGTGGGGCTTTCCCACCACCGACGCCGTCGGCTTCCCCATCGTCATCGACTGGGCCACGTCCGTCATCGCGCTCGGTCGCGTGCAACAGCTCGCCCGCGAAGGCAAATCACTCCCTCCCGATCTCGCGCTCGACAAAGACGGCCGCATGACCACCGACCCCGCGCAAGTCGCCGCCCTGCTGCCCTTTGGTCAGCACAAAGGCTACGGCCTCGCGCTCGCCGACGAACTCTTCGCCGCTCTCATCGGCGGTTCCCTGCCCACCAGCCGCGGCCGCGATCCCATTCCCGGCACGAAGCAAACCCCATGCTTCTACTTCCAGGTCATCCATCCCGACGCTCTCTCGTCCGGCGCCTTCTCCGGCGGCCTCTCTCAAATCGAAAACGTCAAAGCCGTCCTGCACGACATCCTCTCCCACGGCAACGAACACTGCCTCCTCCCCGGCGAACTCGAAGCCCGCTGGGCAAAGAAATGCACCCGCAACGGCGGCCTGCTCTTCTCCCGCCACGAGATTCGCCAGCTCAATCAAATCGCGCTCAAGTGTGGTGAGCCCGCATTTGAAGTGGCGGAGTTTCCTGAAGCGGACATGACGTGATCAATCACGCAAACCGATCAGGCGACATCAACTCAAGCGCAATAGACGATTTCTCGCCGCTGAGCACCTCAGCAACAATTCTTCCCGTCGCTGGCGCAAGGCTCAGGCCCATCATCGCGTGGCCGGTCGCCACGGTGAGGTTCTTCCAGCGCTGCGTGCGGCCGATGTAAGGCATGCCATCGGGCGAAACGGGCCGCAGACCGCTCCACGGCTTCACTTCCGCGAAATCCTTCTCGTCAAACGCCGGGAAATACTGCGGAAACGCCCGCGTGATGCCGCGCACGCGACGCGACGTGATGCTTTCATCGATGCCCGCCAGCTCCATCGTGCCACCGACACGCAACGAGCCCTCCATCGGCGTCACCGCCAGCCGCGCCTCGGTGCAGATGCTGCACAGCTCCGGCAACTGCTTCGGATTCGTCAGCGTGAGGCTGTAGCCCTTGCCCGCCTGCATCGGGATCTTCAAACCGAGCTCTTTCGCGAGCTCCGACGACCACACACCACCGCAAAGCACCACTTCTTGACCCTCCACCTGACCTCTTGACGTCTTGACCGCTTTCAGCACTCCACTTTCGACCTCAAAGCCCTTCACCTCCGTCTCCCAAAGGAACGTCACGCCGAGCCTGAGCAACTCCGCCTCCACCGCGCCGATAAAGCGTCCCGGCGTGAGATGGCAGTCCTTCGGAAAGAATACGCTGCCGCATGCCTGCATCGTCACCGCGGGATCGAGCGCCGCAGTCGCCTTTGCATCCAGCACCTCAGCGGGGATGCCGAGCGCGTTCGCCCTCTCCGCCATGTGCCCTTCTTCATCCAGCGTCTGCTGTTTCTGGCACAGCATGAGCAGACCACGCTTCACGAGCCCGAAATCGAGCCCCAGCGTCTCAAAGCACTCGCGACTCAGTAGGCTCAAATCGCGCAAAACGGGCGCCGCGGCATCCACACGCGCCTTTGTGGCCGCTTTCCAGAAATGCAGGCCCCAGCGCATCAAATCGCCATCCAGCCGCGGTTGGATGTAAAACGGCGATTCCGGGTTCCACATCCATTTCAGGCCCAAAGCGACCATTCCCGGCGCCGCGAGCGGAATGAAATGACTCGGCACGATCATGCCTGCGTTCCCAAACGAACAACCATCCCGCTGACGCGCCTTTTGATCGATGATCGTCACGCTCATGCCACGCCGGGCGCAATAAAGCGCCGTGCTGAGGCCGATGACGCCCGCGCCGAGGATGATGACCGAAGATGGCATCCCTTAGCATCCGCAGGGCATCCATGCGCTTCTTGATCGAATCCCGTGACGCTTCGGCGAATCCAGACAAAGCGCGAGTCACTTCTTCGACATGGCAGCCCAGGCATCTGCGAAACGCTTACCGATCTCGTTTTGAGCCGCGGTGTCGAAGTGAACGCTGTCGCCAATGTGAGTCGTGAGGTCACGTGCATCGACACAGGCCGTGTGCGGCATGGTTTTCGGCAGGGCGAGCAGGATTGCATTCATCGCCTTGAGGTCAGTGAGACGGGGTTCAGGCTGCATCTCGCCGATGGTGCAGGCGATGAAGGGGAGCTCCGGCTGGCCGAGGTCCGCACGGAAGGCTCCGATCATCGCCTGGAGCTGCAGGGCGTAGTGGGGGCGGTCCTGCGCGTTCGCATTCGCCTCTCCTTGAAGCCAGAGGATGCCACGGAGGCGTGCTTTCACCGGCGCGGTCGTTTGCAGGGCCAGCCTGGCGCGGCGCAGAGCCTCGTCGTAGAGCTTTGCGCCCTTCTGCCAGAGTTTGATGGACGACCCGCCGACCGCGCAGGGCACGAGGCCGATTGCGGTGGTCTTGTCCTGAGCCGCGAGAGTCCTGGCAAAGGTCAGCCCAGGCCGACACCGGCATTGTCATGACCGGCGAAGGTCTTTGCATCGCCAACAAGATGCAGCGGATGCCGCGCGCGATACCACCGGCCATCCACCTTGTGCATCATGACGAGGCGCGAATCGTTTTCCGGCTCCTCCGGCATGAACCCGCGTCCTTTCATATTTGACTGTCCGCACAACAGCCAGAGATCGAGATGTGTGGTGCCTTCCGGGACCTTCGTGATGTCCACTCCGATGAGCGGCGGCTTCGTGGGTGGCGGTGTTTGGGGCTTTTTAGCCTTCTGGGCGAAAAGCGGAACGGTGAAGGCGAAGAGGCAAAGGAGGACGGCGCGGAACATCACGAGTGAACGGGGGACCTGCGGCGATGTTGCAGAGGTCCGGGCCCAAGGAGGCTTCACTTCACAAAGCCCCGCGCACGCAGCCAGAACAGCAAATCGGCAAACCACGGATGTTCGGTGCCGATGAGGCCGGTGCCGTGGTCGCCATGCTGATAAAGATGCAGTTCATGCGGCGCGCCCTTGGCATGCAGTGCGGCAGCATAGAGCTGCGCATGCTCCACGGGCACCATTTTATCCTCCATCGTATGCCAGAGGAAGACCGGCGGCAGGCCGGGCTTCACTTGCAGCTCGCTGGAGGTCTGGCGGAGGAGGTTTTCATCGGGCGAATCGCCGATGAGCATCTTGCGCGAGGTGGCATGCGGCTTCGTGATCATGCTGATGACCGGATAGCACAGGATGGCGAGATCGGGACGTGGACTGATCTTGTAATCGCGCCCATCAATCATGCCGTCCTCGGGCCGGTTGATGAGTGTGGAGGCAAGATGGCCGCCAGCGGAGAAGCCCATCACGCCGATGCGTTTCGGGTCGATCTTCCACTTCTCGGCATTGCCGCGAATATGAACCATGGCCTCCACCGCATCCTGAAGCTGCGCGGGATAGCGATAGCCCGCGCTGCCGAGCCGGTAGCGCAATACGAAGACCGTCAAACCCTGCTGATTAAGCCAAAATGCGAATGGCTCCGCCTGCCCCTCATAGATGCCGCTGTAGCTGCCTCCGGGGATGAGCAGCATTGCTGCTCCATTGGGTCTGGCAGGCAGATAGGGTGTGAACGTCGAGATGTCCTTCGCAGACGTTCCCAGTGCACCAGGCGCGCCATCGGGCCAGAGAGTGATGGGCGGCTCGGCGCCTGATAGGGCAAAACTGAGCGCAAAAAGAAGGATGAGAGCGATTTTCATCATTCAATTCAGATCCAAATCATTGGCGCGCTTCTTCTTCACCTTCGGGGGCGGGCTGTCGGGATGCAGGCCTGCCGCGCGTGGCGTGCTGGGACGCACGGGACCCCAGTTGATCGAGTAGGGATGGTCGGCCGCGTTCTTTTCCATCGCGGCCCAGTTTTGTTTCACGCGTTCGGCGACAGCAGGGTCTTTTTTCTTCCAGTAGCCGTCCATGAGCGTGATGGTGTCCATCATGAGCTTCGTGTGCGTGAGCCCGGCCTGGATGAAGGCGACGCGCTTGGCGAAAACCGAGTCCGCAGGCACGGCGGCAGCGGCTTGATCAAGACGTGCTTGCGATTCGCGCAGCAAATCGGCCGTGTAGAGCTGCGGGACGGTGAAAATGCCTGCTTCGCCGTTTTTCGCCGTGAAGGCCATGCGCTCCTTTTCGAGGGTCTCGAAATACTCGCGCACCTGCGATGCAGCGGGGCCGAAGGCGCGGGCGTAGTAGTCGGCGAGGATCGCCTCGGCACCGGCGGCGGGATTCCACGCGAGCTGGGCCATGATGTAGTAAAGCGGTCCCTGAGTGGCCCAGTGCTCCCAGATGCCGTCGATGTAGATGCCGATGCAGTTCGCCGCGGCCACATCTTTGAAATCGCGGATCGTCTGTGCGACGTGGATGTCCGGCAAACCTTGCTGCCAGCCGGCGGGACTGCCCGTGTTTGGCCGCCAGAACATCGAGGGCACGATCTTTGCCCAGGCCTCAAACTGCTTCCGAAAAGTGTCGCCACGCGTCGAGCCGCGATCGACGAGACCGGTGCGACCGAAGAAGTTCGCGACGATGCTCATGATCACGTTGTCGGCGGGCCGGGCTTTGACCGGCGCAGGACGCGAGTGGCCGTAGCTGAGCATCAGCACGCGATAGTCTTTGCCGGGATACTTCTGTTTCAAAAGCTCGCCCATTTTGTTGGCGAAGGTGACATCGCGATCGCTGGTGGCGGGGCGGGTTTCGTTGTGATGGAACCAGTTGAAGACGCGAGGCTCGCCATCGGGATGATCCCAGGCGCTGCAGTTCTCGCACACGCAGTGCCCGCTGGCCCAACCGTCGTTCGGCGAGGCATTGAAGACGGTGCGATGCGGGTCGTTTTTGAGTTCTTCGGCCACGCCTTCGAGCCACAGCTCCCACACTTTCGGATTCGACATGCAAAGTTTCGCGTTGTGCGGGTTCGGATGTCCGCTGCGTGTGCCATCGGGCTGTAGCGCGAAGATTTCCGGGTATTTCTCGTGGTAACGCTCCCACCAGTCGCCGAAGCCGTGCCCGCCCTCGATTCCAAGCGAGCAAAGCTGCAGCCTCTGGCGCATCGTCCATTCGTGCGAACGGCCGTAGCCCTTGTTACCGAGGCTGCTGAAGTTGAACATGTTTCCTCGCGCCCGCAGTTGCGGATGATGACGGTATTCAAACGGGGCGCGGATCGCGATGCGGTCGCTTTTCGGCACATCCTCGCCGAGTTCACCTGGCCACAGCCAGCGCACGCCGAGCTGGTCCTGCAGGAACGTGTAAACCGCATTGATGGTGCCATACTCCTGCTGCACTCCCTTGATGACGCCCTCCTTCGTCTCGATGTCGGGCCGCGCCGGATCCCAGCGGTCGCGTCCGGCGATGACGACATGCTTGTCATTCGCCGCGATGACGATTTCCTCGGGGTGTTTGAAGTCGAAATCGACCTTCGGAAACAACGGCTTCACCTCCGGCTGCACCCCGATCCAGATCGCGCCCGCGGGCATCGGGTCCGATGCGCCGAGCATGACCAACGGCTTCTTGCCGCTCATTTTCTCAATGTAGCCCGCCAGCACCTCTGCCACCTCCAGCGTGCGCGGCGGCGCGTCTTTGAAGACGATGATCGGCACCGGTGGCGTGTCTTTGGCTGCGAGCACGAGGTCGGCGGCTGATGCAGAACTCGCGACGAGGAACAGGAAAAAGATCGATTTCATAAATTTGAGTGAAGGGGGGCGAGATTTGGGGAATTGCGTTCTGATCGGCTAAAGCCTGGAC
>JBKCXA010000837.1:0-4505 GCA_046316935.1 Prosthecobacter sp. | reverse complement strand
CTATCCCTTCCTGAGTACCTTCGATGTGCCCAACGGTGAAAGCTCCTGCATCCGCCGCTCCAGAAGCAACACGCCGATGCAGGCGCTCATGACGTTGAATGAGACGATGAGCATGGAGGCCGCCCAAGCCCTCGCCGCTCGCATGGAAAAGGAAGGCGGCATCGCTTTCGGCTTCCGACTCTGCACCAATCGCGAACCAACGAAGAAGGAGCTGCAAGCCCTCGAAGCTCTTGCCAAACGTCAAAGTACCCGCAAGGACGCCATCCCGCCGATGGTCGCCGTGGCCCGCGTGCTGCTGAACCTCGACGAGACCATCACCAAGGAGTGAGCGTCACAGGATCAGCATGCAGTCGCCATAGCTGAAGAAGCGGTATCGCTCGCGGATGGCTTCCTCGTAAGCTTTGAAGATGAGTTCGCGGCTCGCGAAGGCGCTCACGAGCATCATCAGGCTCGATTTCGGCAGATGAAAGTTCGTCAGCAGACCTCCGGCGACGCGAAACTGAAAGCCGGGGTAGATGAAGATGCCGGTCGAGCCATGTGCGGCGACGATTTGCCCTTCGTGGGCGGCCGCCACGGATTCGAGCGTGCGCAGCGAGGTGGTGCCGACGCAGATGACGCGTTTCGCGGCCTGCACCCGCGCCGCCGTCTCGGCACTCACTTCGTATTCCTCGTGATGCATGACATGGTCGGTGACCTTTTCGGCCTTCACCGGCTGAAACGTGCCGACGCCGACGTGCAAGGTCACAAACGCGTGGGGCAGGGGATCGAGGATTTCCGGGGTGAAGTGAAGCCCGGCGGTCGGAGCCGCGATGGACCCTTCCTTTTCGAGGGCGGAAAATACGGTCTGGTAGCGTTCGCGGTCGCTGGGGCGGTCGTCGCGGCCCATGTAGTGCGGCAGGGCCAGGTGGCCGTGGTTTTTCTCGTCCACCATCTGGTCCCACTCGATGATGCGGTCGCCATTTTCCGGCAGGATCTCGACGACGCGACCCGTCGCGGCTCCGATGCGGTGTTCGTGGCCGATTCGGAACTTTTTACCCGGCTTGACCATGCACTGCCACCGTGTCGCGGAGAGAGCCTTGAGACGCAGAATCTCGTGACCTTTGTCCGTGAAGAAACGGGCCGGCACGACACGGGTGTTATTGAGCACCAAAAGGTCGCCGGGCAGCAGGAAGGAGGAGATTTCACGAAACTGGCGGTGCTCGATCTGGCCGGTGGCACGGTGCACGACCATCATGCGGGACGCGGAGCGGTCGGCGAGCGGCTCGCTGGCGATGAGTTCCGGCGGGAGATGGTAGTCGAAGTCGGCGGTGAGCATGAAGCGGCTGATTTGGCCCAAAGTTTGTCCTTCCCAAAGAAGACACGATTTGGCAAAGAGACAGTCTCTTATGTCGAAAAAGATCAACATCGCCGTCGTCGGCCTCGGTTTCGGGGCGGAATTCATCCCCATCTGGCAGCGTCACCCGCTGACAAACTGCTACGCGATCTGCCAGCGCGATCCGAAGAAGCTGACGGCCATCGGAGATGCCTTCGGCGTGGACGTGCGCTACGCTGACTTTAAAGAGCTGCTCAAGGACCCGAATGTGGACGCCGTGCATATCAACTCCCCCATCCCGGACCACGGCTGGATGAGCATCGAGGCCCTGAAGGCTGGCAAGCACGTCGCCTGCACCGTCCCGATGGCCACCAGCATCGCCGATTGCAAAAAGATCGTCGAACTGGTCAAAAAGACCGGCCTTTCCTATATGATGATGGAGACGGTGGTCTATGCCCGCGAGTATCTCTTCATGAAGCAGCAGCTCGATGAGGGGAAGCTGGGCAAGCTGCAATTTGTCCAGGCCTCCCATCAGCAGGATATGGACGGCTGGCCGAACTACTGGCCCGGCCTCCCCCCCATGTGGTATGCCACCCACTGCGTCGGCCCGGTGGCCGGCTTGATCGGCAAACCGGCGGAGTATGTGAGCTGCTTTGGCTCCGGCACCGTCCGCAAGGAACTCCAAAAGCACTACGGCAGCCCCTTCGCGGTCGAGACGGCCCACATCAAGTTCAAGGGCACTGATGTGAATGCCCGCATCATCCGCAGCCTCTTCGACACGGCCCGCCAGTATCGCGAAAGTATCGACGTCTATGGCGACAAGGCATCCATCGAATGGCCGCTGGTCGAGCACGAGCCTTTGGTCATGCACCGCGCCAAGCTGCCGGAGCACAAGATCCCCAAATTGGTCAAAACGCCTGATTTTGCCAAATTGCTCCCCAAACCGATCCAGCGGTTCACCACCAAAGGGGTCTATGATTTGGCCAAAAAGACACATTTAAGCTTCACGCAAGGTTCTGGACATGGTGGAAGCCACCCCCATCTCGCCCACGAGTTCGCCTCGGCCCTTGCAGAAAGGCGCCCGCCTTTCCCGAATGCCAAGCAGTCGGCCAATTGGACCTGTGTCGGGCTCTGTGCGCACGAATCGGCCATGGCCGGTGGCAAAATCGTTAAATTGCCCGCCTTTACTCAATAGCAGCCGAAGGACAGATCATTCTGAGACTCTGGGCACGCCAGACCGTCATCATAATCGCCAGATTAACCTTGGGGTTTTGCGGTAGCGCTCAGTGCCAGTCAATCTGCGCAAACATGGTTTCGTCTTTAATGGAAGGTGAAACCGGGCCGACGACCTAGGTGTAACTTGCATTCATAAAAGGATTTATTTTGTATGGGTGGCGGATCGCAAAATCGGAGGGCTTTTTTTTTTGATGCGAAACAGAAAAAAAGTTTGTCGAGACGGGGCCTCCTGTGGTTACATCACAGGTTAAATCACAACCAATGCCATACCAGCCCATGTTCAAGGCAAGCTCGACCTGCCCCGATTGCATCGCTATCGAGGGAATTTTTACGCTCATATCTCCGAGCACCCTGCGTGCCTAATTTGCTGATTTCTATTTTTAAAACACCTGCCACCTCACATCGTATGAAGACACTTCGCAAACATCGCCAACTGCTCGGCTGGTTCATGACATGCCTGATGGCACTCTGGCTGCCAGGACAGCAAGCCTACGCTGACACGCTCTACAAGCAGAATACCGGGGCGAATACGACGCTGGACACGGCGACATTCACACCGGCGTCTCCTGGGGCGATCATTCAAAATTACGCCGAAGGCACAGCATTCACAGCGGCTGATATCATCGCCTTCACGAACTCGATCACGGCCGCGACCACCTTCAGGGTTTCTGGCACAACTGGAACCAATCTCTCTGTCGGCGGCTTGGTCATTGGCAATGCTTTCAACGGGGCGCTTTTGAATCCTGGGGGGACGATCACCATCCAGAACGGCGCGGGGGCCTCTGGTGCCCCGGTCGCCAATACACTGACTTTAGGGGCTGGCGGCATCGATCTCTCCCTCGCTTCTCAGAATCTCACCATCTCCCAAGATACCACCAATGGAAGTTCCCTGACTGTCACGACAAGTTCCGACCAGATCTGGACCAACCGCACTGGACGCACCATCAGCTTGGCGGCCGCGCCATTCACCTTGGCTCACAACCTCACGCTTCAAGGGGCCGGAACGTACACCTTCGGCGGTAATGCCACTGGCCCGATATCTGGCGCTGGTAACTTGATCGTCAATGGTTCGCAGAGCGGCGGTGCAACGGTGGTGAACTTGGCTGGCACCAACACGGGCTGGACGGGCGCGGTCACGGTTGGGAATGCCGCCACTCACCTTCGCCTCGGCGGCACCCTCAACTTGGATCAATCCGCCGCCGGCCAGAATAAGATTGCGGACGCCTCCACTCTCACCATCAACAATGCCACGGTGAACCTTCTGGGGGCCGGCGGCGGCACGGAAACCGTCGCGGGCGTCGCGCTCGGCCGGGGCCTCAATGCGGTCACCCGCTCCGCAGGCACGGGCATCCTCCAGATGAACGGCATCACTCGCAGCACGGGCGCTGCGATCAATTTCGGCAACATCGCCACCACCGCCCCCAGCCATGTCACCACCGATGTGCTGAACACGGCGGCGAACCAGATCGGCGCCTGGGCCGTGGGCATCAACGGCACGACCGATGCCAATTGGATCAAAACCGCCGCAGCGGGCTCGGACAATGCCGCCCTCGCTCTCAGCGGCGCGGATTACACCACTCAGAATGCGTTGAATAGCTGGACGGTCGCCACACAAAACATCCTCGTCACCGGTGCTACCACTGCCTCCACCGCCAGTCGCACCATTGGCTCTCTGAAGATGACCACGGCGGCGGTCGCCTCCCTTGACATCGGCGCGGGCAACACACTGACCATTGACGATGGAGCCAATGGTGGCGGCATCATCGGTGTCGGCAACTTTGCGCGCGTCGTCGGCGCGACAACGGTCGGCCAGGGCTCGCTGACCGCTGGAGCGGGTGACGACAGCGTCAATGACACTTTGTATCTCTACAACCTTCAGAACACGACGACCATCAACATGGTCATCAAGGATAACAACACCGGCGTCGGCACCGACACCTTGCACCTGTTCTCCGGC
>JBKCXA010000836.1:0-3756 GCA_046316935.1 Prosthecobacter sp. | reverse complement strand
TCTTACTTCCGACCGCCATCTTGCCTTTCTCAAACAAGTGACAATCACTTCCTCCCTCGCCATGCTGCGCCGTGCCTGAAATTGACGAAACACCCATCCATGACGCCCGCGAGGCGTTGCGAAAGCATTTTGGCTTCCGCGAGTTCCTCGACGGCCAGGAGCCGGTGATGGCCTCGATCCTCTCGGGGCGCGATACGATGGTCATCATGCCCACGGGCGGTGGGAAATCGCTCTGCTACCAGCTTCCGGCGATGGTCATGGATGGCGTCACCGTCGTCGTGAGTCCGCTCATTGCCCTGATGAAGGATCAAGTCGATGCGCTGGAGCGTCGCGGCATTCCCGCCACGCTCATCAACAGCAGCCTCTCTCCCGGCGAGCAGATGCAGCGCATCCAAAGCCTGCGAAATGGCGAGTACAAGCTCGTCTATGTGGCTCCCGAGCGCTTTCGCAGTCGCAGCTTCACGAATGCGTTGCGGGAGGTGCAGATCGCCCTCTTTGCCGTCGATGAAGCGCACTGCCTTTCGCAGTGGGGGCATGACTTCCGGCCGGATTACATGCGCCTCGGCGAGGCCCTCCAAAATCTCGACCGTCCTCAAGTCGTCGCCCTCACCGCCACCGCCACACCGGAGGTGCGTGACGACATTCTGCGCACATTGGCGCTGCGTGACCCTCTCATCGCCATTCGCGGCTTTGAGCGGCCAAACCTGAGCCTCAACATCATCCCCACCAAGACGAACGACGACAAGTATCAGCGCCTCATCAAGCTCATCGCCACGCACAAGACCGGCATCGTTTACTGCGCCACGCGGAAAAAGGTCGAGGAAGTGGGTGCGGAGCTTCGCGAGCGGAAAATCAAGGTGATCGAATACCACGGCGGACTCGACGACAAGGAACGCGAGAGCCGCCAGACGAAGTTCATCGAGAAAAAGGCCGATGTCGCTGTCGCCACGAATGCCTTTGGCATGGGCATCGACCGATCGGACGTGCGCTTCGTGGCCCACTTTGACGTTCCCGGCAGTGTGGAGGCCTACTATCAGGAAGCCGGACGTGCCGGACGCGATGGCGAGCCTTCGCAGTGCGATCTCTACTTCAACTTTGCCGATACTCGCACGCAGGAGTTCTTCATCGAGGGCAACAATCCTTCGCCCGACATCATCCGCGCCACTTACCAGGCTCTTTTGAACCGCGCCGATGCTCAAAACGAAGTCCAGGCCTCCATCGACGACATCACGGACTTCACCGGCGCGAAGAACAGCATGGGCATCTCCTCCGCTCTGAGCCTGCTGAACCGCATGGATGTCATCGAGCGCTTCGACATCCCCGGCAAACGCATCCGTGGCACCCGACTCCTCCAGCCCAAACTGCTCGCCCGAGACCTCCCGCTCGATTTGAAGGCCCTCGCCGAAAAAGACCGTCGAGATCGCTCCAAGCTCAAAGCGATGATCGACCTCTGCTACGACGACAAGGCCTGCCGTCAGGAGCAGATATTGCGCTATTTTGGCGAAGAGGAGTCCACGCCCTGCGGCTCCTGCGATGTCTGCCGTGCCGAAGGCGTGCAGCCGCCTCGTGAAGGCACGCCCGATGAGGTCACGATGCTTCGTCAAACCCTCAGCGGCATCGCCCGCATGGCCGTGAAGCGACCCGATGGCTCCTGGGAAGGTCGATTTGGCAAAGGCCGCATCATCAACATGCTCGTCGGCTCCAAATCGAAGGACATCGTCGATGCCGGCCTCGATCAGCTCACCACCTACGGCCTGCTGAAACACGTCGGCACGCAGGTGCTGCATCCACTCTTCATCGAGCTCGAAAAAGCCGGTCTGATCGAAACGACCACGGACGAGTATCCGAAGATCAATCTCACCCGTCGCGGTGCCGAGGTGATGCGCACGGGCGAGAACATCCGCATCCGCTGGCCCAGTGCTTCGAGTGCTCCGAAACCCTCCAAAACGACCAAAACCGCGCAGAACGAGATCGCCAGCCGCGAGCTCGGTTTTGACGAAAGCCTCTTCGACAAGCTCAAGAAGCACCGCAATACCCTCGCCGAGTCCGAAGGCGTGCCGCCCTACATCATCTTCAGCAATCAAACGCTCGAATTCATGACCCGGCTGAAGCCGAAAACTCTCGAAGACGGCATGAAGATCCGCGGCGTCGGCGAAAAGAAGGCCCGCGACTATCTCCCAGACTTCATCCAGATCATCGTCCGGCACGGCAAGTAAGCAGGGCGATTGCCGCTTGTGCGATGGGGCGCTTTTCGCTACGCTCGTCGCTCTTCAATCGAATGGAAACTGCTGTGTCTTTGCGCCGCCTGGGCGCCTGCCTGCTGCTTGGCGCGGGGCTGGCTGCCACGGCGTGTGCGCAGGAGGTGGCGGCCCTGCGGTTGAACTTCGAGCGGTCGTGGATCGCGGCCACGCTGGGGCCGGTGAAACGGCAGATGTCGGAGCTGGCCACGCTGGAGAAAAAACTCGCCGCATCGCGGGACTACGATGGTGCCATCCGCGCCCGCGAGGAGCGGCTGAAGCTCCAGCACGAGATCGAGCGGCTCGACAAAGAATTGCTGCTGCTGCAATCCCGCGAGGTGTCGATGAAAGCCGCGGAACTGGGCGACAAGATCACGCTTTCCATCGACAACGCGGTGCTCAAGGACGTGAAACGCGAGGGCGGTGCCCTCACAGGATGGGCGCGACCAGGTGCCTCGGCGGAGTGGAAGCTGCCATCGCTGCCGCCAGGTGGTTACGAGGTCGTGCTGCGCTATCGCTGCGGTCCGCTGGAAGGTGGAAGCATCACGGCGAAGGAGTCTCGTTTCACGCTGACGGGTCCCGTCGAGACCACGCTGAAAGGCCCGGAGGATCGAAACCTCGGCACGTTGAAGCTCAGCGAAGGCGCCACGACTCTCACCCTGACCGCGACGACCGTTTTTAAAGACAACCTCATGCAATTGCTCGGCGTGACGCTCGTGCCAGCCTCTCGTTGAAACCATCTCTCATGCGTTTGCTGCTCTCCAGTTTCGTTTTGATCCTCCTCGCCGTCTTCAAAGGCATGGCGCAGGAGCCAGCGGATTTGTCGGAGGCCAGGCAGGCCTTGCTGAACAAAGCACTGACGTATTCGCAGAAGGTCACGGAGCAGTATGTGCTGGCGCTGGCGGCTCGTGAGGCGGCGCTGGCCGCGGCGGGTGATTACGAGCAGGCGCGGCAGTTTCAGCAGCGGCGGCAGCAGCTCGAATCGGTATATGCCGGCGTGCCGAGCACGAGCGCGTTGATGTTGACGCTCGCTGGCACGCGGCTGATGGGATCGGCGCAAGCCTCCGGCGACTCGCTGGGCAATTTTCGATCGAGCGGCAGCGGCGTGGAATGGTCGCTCTTCCGTCTCACGCCCGGGAAGTATCGCCTGGAGTTTGAGGCGAGCATGACAGATGCGCCAGTGGCGTTTGCCTCAGCGAAACTGCAGCCGCAGGAGAAGGCGGTGTTCGAGTTTGGCGAAGTCACGGGACTCGTGACGGCCGCAAGCAACCGTGTGAGTGTCGAAATTCCACGCAGCGCCGATGAAACGACCTTTGTGAAGGTGCAAAGCGCGGAGCTGACCTTTACGCGGTCGCCGCTCACGCTGCGGCTCGTGGCCTCGGCGGGCTATCCGGCGAACTTCCTCCGCCTGCGCGGCCTCAAACTGGTGCCAGTCACCGAAACCACGGCCGCGGCACCGACGGAGCCGATTGATGTGAAAACAGCGCTGGAGGCCATTCGCACGACTTTGACCAGCGAG
>JBKCXA010000835.1:0-5393 GCA_046316935.1 Prosthecobacter sp. | reverse complement strand
CCCATGTTGTCATCCCAGTTGGAGGGCGTCTCGAAGCTGCCGATGAGATCACGACCCTTCGGATTGGCGGGATAAGCCGCATTGGAGGTCAAACTCGCCACGGAGACACCCGCGAGTTCCGTCCACCATTCGCGGGCGATTTGTCCGGTGCCGAGATTCGGAAGCAAAATGATCCATTTGAAGGTCACGCTGCTTGTTTGGCCGTTCGCGGTGGCAAAAACGGTGCTCTGATAGGTGCCCGGTGCGGCGGTGACGTTGCCGCTGATGAGGCCGGAAGTGGCGTTGATGCTCAAACCGGCCGGCAAACCATTCGCCGTGTAGCTCAGCGTGCCGGTGCCGGTGCTGGCATTGATTGGAAGCGAGACGGCGCTGTTTTGCAGCACGCTTTGCTGGCCGGGATTGGTGACGATGGGGAGCGTCTGATTGGTGACCTGAATCACTCGCGATACGGACCACACGCCACTGGCATTCACCGCGTAGAGCATCCAGTAGCCGGGCGTGAGCACGTTGATGCTCGAAGGCGATGTCACCGAATAGACTCCGCTCGATGGTGAGGTGTGCGTGAGCTTCACGAAACGCTGATCCGTCGTCACTGAGTGCGTGAGCGAGGCCAGACGGATGAAGCTGAAGAACTGCACGCCGGGCGAGGCATTCACCGTGAAGGTCACGCCCGGCCCGATGCGATCCGGTGCCGCAGTGATGGCCGGGCGGGTGGCGGCGGTGTCGTCCGCATTAAAAAGCTGCGGCGGCGTGAAGACCTGCGCATCTTGATGATCGGTGACGGGATCGCCGGAGAGACCGCCACCGCCGCTCCACACGCGACCATCGGTGAGCAGCAGGGCGAGCGAGTGGTAGTTTCGCGGCACCGTCATGTCTGCCATGGCTCGCCAGGCCTCGGTGGTGGGATTCCAAACCTCCGGCGTGAAGACCGTGCCGGCATCGCTGAAGAACTGCCCGCTGGTGTTTCCACCCACGACCATCACCTCGCCATTTGGCAGCACGACGGCATTGGCAAAGGAGCGAGCGTTGGCCATCGCGTTCGTGGCGGTGATGACCGGCGTGGCACTGTTGAGATCGACCTTGAAGGCCGTTTTGACGATCGTGCCGTTGTCGATGGATTGATAACCACCCGCCACGACCACCTTGCCCGCTTCATACATGGCCCACGAGCCCTGCTTCGGGTAGTGCGTGCCCGGAATCTGCGCTGTGGTCGTTGTCATGCTGCCGCTGCCCGTGGTGTCGAGCCAGCGAATCGGTTCAAAAGGTCCAAAATGAGCCAGGCGGCCATCTGGAGCGACGAGTAGGAAGGGGTGCCAGTTCGTCTCGATGGCATTGGCGATGGGGGGATTCGACACCGCGGCCCACGGGATGCCGCTCATGCTTCGCCAGCCGCTGCTGGTGTTCCATTGCTCGAGCGTGCCGTTGGCATTGCCACCGCCATTTCCGCTCGCCGTGAAGACCTCGCCATTCGGCAATGCCACACTGGTATTGTACCATCGGCCATCGGCCATCGTCTGCACCTGCGTCCATTGATTCGTGCGCCAGTCAAACAGGCTGGAGAGAGCGGTGGTGCCGTTGATGCCATTGCCACCATTCACCATGAGGCGACCGTCTTGAAGCATCGAAACCCCGCCGCAGAACATGTCATGCGAGGGGTTGTTGATCTCCGTGAACTGCCCGGTGGCCGGGTCCCAAACCGCCGCGTAGGTAAATTGAGGTCCGTCCGGGAAGGTGGTGCGTTGATTCGAGGAAAACGTGAGCAGCCGACCATCCGGCAGCACCGCCGCCGTCGTTGGAATGTGCGGCGTCCATGGAATCGGCAACGTCCACTCTCCCTTGATCGCCTTATCGCCAGCCGCGGCGGGAGCGAGCACCTGTGAGGCGGCCTTGGCAGCGGATGGCATGAGCTTCGCGGCCTCTGCGGCAAGCTGATCGGCGAACGCATGGTCATCGGCTGCGGCCATCGTTTTGCCCGTGGGGAATAGTTGCATGAGCACAGCACCGACCAGCAGCAGGTTCAGAGCCTGTCGGCCGGGTGATAGGAGCGCGGTGAGAGTCATGATGGCGAAATTTCTCAAATCGCACGATCATCCGGGTGGCAGGCGGCAGCTCAATTCAGGTGTTTGTAAACAAACCTCCGATTTCACGATGGTTGAGCGATGCTGAGCATTCTTTGCACTGGTCGTCAGGCAGCCCGCTGTGCTAGCCTCACGGAAATTCCTCGCATGCGCGGCCTCCTCTTTCTTCTGACTCTCCTGCTGCTCAGCGCGGCCGTGGTCATGGCGCAGCCCTCGAAAAAGAAGAGCAAGTCGCTGGCTCCCAGGGCCATGACCTGTGCCGATGTCTGCGGCTCGCTGGCCAAGGCCATCCAGCAAGATCCGCAGTCGCTGACGACGCGGCTGGAGGATGCGCTCGTCATCAGCGAAGCCTGCACGCCCGACATCGTTGCCACCGCCATCGCTACCGTGAACGGCGATCCCTTGCTCACGCGAAAAATCATCGAGACCGCTCAAAACGTGCTCCCATGGCGGCGGCGTGAGATTGAGCAGGCGGCGTCGCTGGCGAACATCCCGGCTGCGGTGGTCGTGGTGGAGCCTCAGTTTGAAGTGCGTCGGCCCGAGCAGTTGGAGGTGCGCCGTGCGCTTGTTCCTTCCAAAAAGTCGGAAACGCCCATCGAAGAAGTGCGCCGTGCGGAAGTGCCCGAGGTCGAGGTGCGCCGCGCCGTGGTGCCTGTGACCAAAAAGAGCCGCAAACGCTGAGTCACGTCGCCGCGATCCAGCGCTGCCAGAGTCGTAGCAACGGCACGAGAGCCACAAAAACCACCGCAAGCGGCACTGACACGCTCGAAACCGCCAGCGCATCCACCAGAGGAATGCCCGCGAGCAGCAGGCCGACCGCCTTGCCAATGCCCGGGCCGCCTTTTCGCATGGTTTGGGTGGCGTAGGCCACCAGCATGGCGAAGACACCGAGGATGATGAGCTGGCCCAAGGTGGCGTGTCCAGTGGCACAGCCGCGGGCCCAGACGATGGCGGGCCGGTAGAGGCAGCCAAAAGCCAGCAGGGCGGAGAGTGGAGGCAGAGCGCCGTTTTGATGCTCCAACCTCGCGGCGAGCGTGACGCCCACGACGTAACCTCCGAGGGCCAGCGCGGGGAGGAAGACCTTGTCGATGTCGGGTGTCACCGCGGAGGCGGCCATCAGGTAAAGCAACGTGCGGCAGGCTCCCATGATGATCACCGAGCCATCCCATTGCTTGTGATACAGATCGTAGAACACGATGGCGGCGACGAGGAAGGCGGTGATACGTGGAATGGCCCCAAAGCCGGTGGCGAGCGTGGCAGCGGCGAGCAGTAGCACGATGGCGACACTCCACGCGGTGGTGGGATTCACCTGGCCGCTCGGGATGGGACGCTCGCGGCGATGCTCCCGGTCGAACTTGGCATCGGCGGCGTCATTGAGGATCATGCCGCCGGTGTAGAGCAGAGAACCGGCGAGCAGGAGCCAGTACAGCCGCGTATCCTGAAGCGCACCGCCCGCGAGCAGCCATGCGGCAGTGACATTGGTCCACACGGTGGGGAGATTCGAGATGCGGGCGAGCTGGAGCCAGGGTTTCATGCGAAGAGGGGTTGCTCTCGCTGTTCCTGCCGCTGTATTCAACCGCGAAGGCTCACAGGCCTGCCTCGGGCTTGAACCAGCGGGCCAGCGTGAGCTCGCAAATGGCTTGCGGGGTCTTTTCCTTGGCCCGTGAGTCGATCTCAAACTCCAGCGCCTTGATGGCTTGGAAGCGTTCAGGGCTCTGCAAACCTGCCATCCAGCCGAGCAGCGTGGTCTGATCGCCGCGCAGGCGCACCTCGACGGCCACCTCGCGGTAGTTTTCATTGCTCACCGGTTCGAGGAGTCGCTGCTGCTCGACCTTCAGCGTGAGGTCGAGGGCGTCGTTTTGCACGTCTTCGAGCAGCTTCGCCTGGGCCTGGCCGAGGCTCTCGGTTGCCGGCATGGTCTCACGCAGCCATTTGGCCCGCTTGTTCCAAAACTCGCGGTCCTCAAACAGCATCTTCAACTCGGCCAGCTCCGTTTCGAGCGAGGCAATGCGGGCCAGCGCTTCGCGGCGGCGGTTGAGGAAATCATTCGCGCCGAGCATGCCGCCCACCAGCACCAGCGAGCCAATGCAGGCCAGCAGGAGCTTTTTTTCACGAGGGGTGAGGGCGAGGGCCATGAGAGCGGGGGATTATTGCAGTTTGCCCTGGGCGCGGAAGGTGGCGGTGGTGCCTTTCACCTCCGGGCGTGGATTCGTCCAGGTGTAGCGAGAGAGCACTTTGTTCAGTTTGAAGTCTTCGATGAACTGGAAGGCGAGCTGCGCATCCCGCGCCTCGCCCCGGATGTCGATCTCATTGCCCTTCACTTCAAAGTCACGGATCACGATGCCACTGCCTGGCATCAGGCGGGTCACCTCCGCCAGCAGGAACATCGGGTAACGCTGCGAATCGACTGCTTGGGAGTAGGACTTCCAGCGATCCGAGGTCTCGCGGACGGCCTCGGCGGGTTCGCGGATCAGATCCGCCTGCTGCGCGAGGTCAGCCGCCTGACGTTCCAACGAAACCAGGTAGGCGTAAGATAGAAAGATGAGCGAAACGACCAGACCGCTGCCGAGCATCGACCAGCGGATCATCTTGGCCCGCGAGATGGCGGCCTGCTGCGCGGTGCGCACGGCGGCGGGCAGCAGCTTCGTCCAGGTCTTCGTGTCGGCCTCGCTCTTGGGGGCGAGCTCGGCCACATTGCGCACCGGAATGCCCAGTGCGTCGCCAAGGCGTTTGGCGAGACCGCTTTCAAAGCTCGACCCTACCAGCGAGACGCCGGTGAGGCTGCCTTCGCCCAGATCCGCCTCGATGGCGAGCCGGGCCAGCGTGATCTCCAGTGCCAGCGCATCATCCGCCGCGGGAGCCTGGGCAAAAATGTGGCTGTGGTAGAGCTTGCCGCGATGGCTGGCGGCCAGGACGAGGTCTCCCTGCTCCTCCAAAAGGATGATCTGATCCGCTGGCAGCTCCGCCAGACGCAGTGCCGCGGTGTAGTCGCTGGCATGGTTGGCGGCCAGTTTCTCAGGAAAAGGCTCGGCGAGCACATCCACACTGATGATCGCCTGGCTGCCATTGTGACCCAGATGATGCCAACGGTAGTTTTTGCCCTCAGGAGAAGGATCAAGCTTCAGGCCGCGGCGCTCCAGATTCGTGATGATGAGCTGCTCCAGCGTCTCATCATCGGCCTGGGGCACCAAGAGACCGATCGTGCGGCAGGCCGTGGCGGGAAGGCCGATGAGCAGTGGCTTGGCCAAATGAGCAGCCTCTGCCGGAGCCTCCACGGACTCGCTGCTGGCTTTCGCACGAGGCTTCCACACACGC
>JBKCXA010000834.1:0-6297 GCA_046316935.1 Prosthecobacter sp. | reverse complement strand
CCCTCCACACTCACGATCACCGGCGGGATCTCCATCGTCTTCTGCTCCGGCTTGTGCGTGAGAAACCAATACCCGCCCCACACGCATCCGGCGAGGATGACGAGCGGCAGGAGGGCACGGAGGAGTTTCAGCATGCGCCAGAGTGGACGTGAAAAACGGAGCTGTCCATTCAGGAACCTTCTGTGTTTCCATGTCTTCCCCCGTCCGCACCGGATGGAGCTCACCGCTGGGGAAACACAGGGACGGAGCTCTTGTCTCGCGGCATGAACGGCTGAAGAAGGCGCGTTAAATCTGCATGACCCGTCGCGAAACTCTCGCCCTCCCGCTCGCTGCCTTCGCCTCGTCGGCACGGGCCGAGCCCACTACCATGCAAAACGTCTTCCAACTCATCCAGGCCCAAATCGACAACGGCACGCTGAACCACGCCGTACTTCGAGTGCAAAAGGGCAGCGAGGTGACACAGCGGGCCTTTGGCAAAGCCACGCCGGATTCGATGTTCCTGCTCGGCTCGATCACAAAGCCGCTCACGGCGGCGGCGGTGATGGTTTTGGTGGATCGGGGCGGGTTGAGTCTCTCAGAAGCGGCGGTGAAGCATCTTCCGGAGTTCAACGAAGGTGCGCGAAAGGACGTCACCATCGAGCAACTGCTCACCCACACCTCCGGCCTGCCGGATCAATTGGAGAACAATGCCGAGTTGCGTGCGAACCACGCACCACTGGCGGACTTTGTGAAAGGCGCGGTGCGCACGCCGCTGCTTTTCGCGCCGGGCACGCAGTATCATTATCAAAGCATGGGCATCCTGCTCGCGGCGGAAATCGTCGAGCGTGTGACGAAGACGCCGCTGCCGAAGTTTTTGCAGGAGCACGTTTTCGCGCCGTTGGGCATGAAGCGCACCGTTTTGGGCCTCGGAAGCTACGCCAAGGCCGACATGGTGCCGATGCAGACCGGGCACGCGGCACCGGAAGCAGGTGGGGGCGATCCGAAAGCCCGCGAGTGGGACTGGAACAGCGATTACTGGCGAAACCTCGCCGCGCCGTGGGGCGGTGCACACAGCACCGCGGCGGACATCGCGGCCTTTTTTCGCTGCTTCCTGCATCCCGATGGCAAGGTGCTCCGTGAGGCCAGCGCACGCCTGATGATCACCGATCATACGCCGAGGCTCGAAACGCATCGTGGCATCGGCTTCATGCTGGGCCCGGTCGGGCTCGGCAAAGGCTGCTCCGCCCGTGCCTTCGGCCACAGCGGCTCCACCGGCACGCTCGCCTGGGCTGATCCGGTCACGGACACGAGCTTTGTGCTGCTCACCTCGCTTCCGAAGAATGTCTCAGGTGAGTTGATGCTCTATCCGACTTCGGACGCGGTCTCGACCGCGCCTTGATCACTTCGCCCGCACCCAGGCGAGGATGTCGGCGATGTCCTGCGGCTTGAGGACGGATTCAAGACCTGCGGGCATCAGCGACTGCGTGCCAGGCGTGCTTTTCACGATGTCGGCGCGGAGGATGACCTCGGAGGTCACGCCGAGCTTCAGGGTGAGACTGTTGGCGGTCTCCTCGGCGAGGAGGCCGGTGTGGTCTTTGCCATCCTTCGTCCGGATGGTGTGGGTGAGGTAGCGCTGCTCCACGGCACGGTTTGGATCGAGGATGGCCTCCAGAAGTTGCTCATCAGGCTTCGCAGCCACGGTGCCCAAGTCGGGACCGATCTCGTTGCCCTCGCTTTTGAGCCGGTGGCAGGCGGAGCAGGCGGCAAGGTAAAGCGTGTGACCTTTGGCGGGATCGCCGGTGAGCTTCGAGACGCCCGCGTAGGCTTTGACGACCTTGTCGCGATCCGGGTTGTGGTTGGTGATGATTTGGAGTGTTGGAGCACTGGAGGCTTGAGAAGGTGATTTCAGGGCTTTTTGCCAATTGGCGGCTTCGGGATGGCGTGGCGACGAGGAAAGGGCGGCGATGAGCAGGTTCTTGTTGGATGGCTGAGCCTTCACCAAGGCACTCAAGGTCTCATTCGATGCCTCCCCGAGCGAAAAGGCAAGCTGGGTCCGCACGCGGAGGTCGGGATCGTTTTGCAGGCGGATGAGGTCGGACGTCATGTCACGGCCCTCCGCCAAGCGGATGGCATGCTCACGCACCAGCGCCAAAGGGGATTGCAAGGCCTTGCGCAGGTGGGAAGGCTGCAGCGTGCCCAGCGTGTGCATCGTCCAAAGCTGCTGCACCGCGATGGCAGGGCTTTCGTTCAGGGTTTCGGTGCTCCAGGTGGCCTTTTTCTCGATGAGCAGCCTTTGCGCGGTGTCTCGCTGCCAGCCGTTGGGAGAATCGAGAGAGACTTTCCCGATCCGACTGATCCGTTCGATCGGACTGATGCGGTAAATGCGGCCTTTGTCACTCCCTGCATACAGATCCAGATGCGCCAGCATCTGCGGAGGAATCCACTCCGGGTGCTCGAGAATGAGTCGGTAGAAGTCCACCACATACAAGCAGCCGTCCGGCCCCATGCGGGCCTGCGTAAAACGGCTCCAGTGGTCCTCGCTGGCGAGAAACTCGCGATCCTGCTCATCCTCGGCGCGGTGACTGGTGAAGCTGATGCCGTCCGGCACCAGCACTTCGCGATGCACGAGGTTGTTGGCCGGCTCGCAGATGAAGAGGCTGTTTTCATAGCCGGGGCCGAAAACCGTGTCGCGATACGGGATGACGCTGCACCCGGAGGTCAGCGTATTGACAGACTGCGGTTGATTCAGCCGGCGCACCGGCGTGCTGACCGGAAAGACCTTGGTGCCGCCGGGGTTGAGATTCTGCTTCAGCGTGGGCACCGCGAGCTTCGGGTTCCGCGCGAGGTAGCGATCATCGAGGAAGTAATGCCAGCCGAGGTTGCTGTTGTTGCCGGAGAACCAGTTTCCGAAATCATCCCGCCAGCGGCCATACTGCGCCCGCCCGGCGAGGAGGTGAAACTCATGCGTCTCGGGATGAAAACGAAAATCGCGACCGCTGAGATCGAATTCCTTGCCGCTCTTCACTTCAACGACCTTGCCACCGCTGTCTCCATTGCCGCCGTAGAGCCAGCCATCGAGGCCCCAGGCGAAACCATTCACCAGGTGCTGCGGATTGCCTTGGTGAAAACCGGTGAGGATCGGCGTGCGCTTATCGGCACGGCCATCGCCATCGGTGTCTTCACAGAATAGGACGGATGGGACGGAGGCGATGAATGCGCCTTCTTTCCACAACGCGAGACCCGTCGGGTACAGCAGATCGTCGAGGAAGGTGGTGGCCTTGTCGTATCTGCCATCGCCATTTTCATCCGTCAGGATCTTCACGCGACCACTGCGTGTGACGCCCTGATACTCGTGAAACGGATAATCAGCCATCTCGACGACCCACATCCGGCCTTTCTCATCCCAATCGACGAAGATCGGGTCCTGCACGAGCGGCTCGGCGGCCACGAGTTCGATCTGAAAGCCCGGCTTGAGATGGATGGCCTTCATCGACTCCTCCGGCGACCGTGGCGCAGGTGCCGGAGGCCGCAGCAGCTCGGCATAGCTCATGACCTTCGTCCCGGCCGCCCACATGGCATCGTCTTTGAATTCCACATCCGCCCGGGTCGTGAGCGGAAGCGCGTTGGCATCCCCCGCCCTGCCCTCACGCATCACATGCGTCCAGCCGCGGAACCAGCCTAGGTTCTTCTTCTCCACGTCATTGAAGATGAAGACGCCGTAACGCTCGCGGTTGGAGAAAACGAGGTCGTCAAAACCATCGCCATTCAAATCCACGAACCGCACCCCGTTTTCCACCGTCACGCCCTCCGGCAGCGGCACATCGGGTCTGGCGGCGTGAAGCGTGGTGAGGGTGAGAAGCAAAAAGAAGCGGCGCATGATGCGAAGATACTGCCGCAGGACCGAGAAGGTTTCAGCGACCGCTGTTTTGAAGGTTGCAATCGCCTTCCTCCCGTCCTGCTTCGTTGCGATGACCAGCGCCTTCCCTGCCCTTCTTCGCGAACAACTCCACCGCACCGGCGTCATTGCCGTTTTGATGATCGACCGTGTCGAGGATGCCGTGCCGCTGGCGCGTGCCCTGCTGGCCGGTGGTGTGAATGGCATCGAGCTCACCCTGCGCACCGAAGCGGCGCTTGATTGCGTGCGAACCATCCGCGCCGAGGTGCCGGAGATGACCGTGGGCGTAGGCACCATCCTCACGCCCGGGCAGGCCAACGATGCCAAGGAGGCCGGTGCGAGCTTGGGCGTGGCCCCGGGCATGAATCCGCGTGTCGTGGCCGAGGCTCGCAGCATCGGCCTGCCCTTCGCACCGGGCGTTTGCACGCCGACGGACATCGAAATGGCGATCGAGTCCGGTTGCCGCCTGCTAAAGTTCTTCCCTTGCGAGCCCTGCGGTGGCCTCCCTTACCTCAAAACCATCGCAGCGCCCTTCATGCACCTCGGCGTTCAGTTCATCCCGCTCGGCGGCGTGAATGCCGCGAATGCCGCGACCTATTTGAAAGAGCCTTCCGTGCTCGCTCTCGGCGGCTCATGGCTCGCACCGAAGGATCTCATCGCGAAAAGCGACTGGAAGGCCATCACCGCGCTGGCCTCGGAAATCACCGGCATCGTCAAACAAGTCCGCCCATGAGCCGCGTCGTCACGTTTGGCGAAATCATGCTGCGTCTCGCCACGCCGGGTTTTGCCCGTTTTCAGCAATCGATGCCTGGAAGCCTTCAAGCGACCTTTGCAGGCGCGGAGGCCTCCATCGCGGCCTCGCTGGCCTATCTCGGCATCGACGCGGCATTTGTGACCGCTTTGCCCGAAAACGCCATCGCCGATGCCTGCGTGGCCGATCTGCGAAGTCTCGGTGTGGACACCCAACACATCCTGCGCACTGCGGAAGGCCGTCTCGGCATCTACTTCCTCGAACACGGTGCCAATCAACGCGGCGGCAATGTCATTTATGATCGCGATGCCTCCTCGGTGGCCGTCACACCAGCCTCCGCGTATGACTGGTCGTCGATTTTTGAAGGCTGCGAATGGTTCATCATTTCCGGCATCACACCCGCGATCTCGCGCAACGCCGCTGAGGTGGCTTTGGTGGCCGTTCAGGAGGCTCAAAAGCGCGGCATCACGGTCGTGTGCGATATGAACTTCCGCACGAAGCTCTGGCGCTGGGAGCCGCCGCTCAGCGCCCGCGAGCTGGCCACCCGCACGATGCGTGAGCTGCTGCGGCATGTGACCGTCTTCGCCGGTGGCATCAGCGATGCCACCGCCATGCTGGGCATCGAGTTCAGCGGCAATTTGAAAGCCCTCGCGCAGCAGATCCTCGCCGAGTTCCCGAATCTCACGCATGCCGCCTTCACGCTGCGCGATGGCAGCACTTCCGCCGCGCAATGCTTCAGCGGTGCTCTTTACGAAGCCGCCACCGGGACGCTCCACACCGCACCCGTTTACACCATCACACAGGTTATCGATCGCCTCGGCGCTGGCGATGCCTTCACCGCCGGCCTCGTTTTTTCATTCCTCCAGCACTCCCATGCTCCAACGAGCATCGCCTTCGCCACTGCAGCCGGATGCCTCGCCCACTCCATCGAAGGCGACTACAACTACAGCACCCGCGCCGAGATCGAGGCGGTCATGCAAGGCGATGGCGGCGGACGTGTGAGCCGCTGAGTTTACCTGCTTCAATCCGAAGTCCGAATGACCTCGATGCCGCTGAGCAAGGTCTCGCCTTCGTGCGGCGCGAGCGTGAGGGTCAGTGTGCCGTCGCTGACCTGAATGTCAGAGACCGTTTCGGTGCTCGCAGTCATCGTTTGAGGCTGAAGGTTCGTTAACCGGCGGTCTTGAACCGACACATCAAAACGGTGTTTGGCACTGTCCGGCGATGAACAGACGAGTTTGACGGTGTAGCGGCCGTTTTTCAGGCCGGAGAGCTTCGCGCTGCGAAGGCCTTTCGCGCCGCTGGCGGCCACCCAGGGCCAGCCGGTGCCTTTTTTCATCCAGAGGGAGTGCTGGTAGAAATACTCGGGTTTCGCGGGTTCCGTGACGAAGTCGATTTCGGGCGAGGGACCGCCGACGCTGGGGAAATCAAGCCACAGCGTGCCGTCGCGTGTCTTGCGGTCGCCGGGAGCACCGAGGTTGATGCCGATGCGTTGGATTGTGCCATGCAGCGCGGCTTTCGGCACGGCACCCCAGGTGGCCCATTGCTCGAAGTCCTCGGGCATCGAGTAAAGCGCGAGGCCCATCGGCAGCGGGTAGCTACAGGTGCAGCCTTCGAAGAAATAAGGCACGTTCAGGATGCCGCCAGCGGGCACGATGCTGTTCGTGCAGCCGCT
>JBKCXA010000833.1:0-2031 GCA_046316935.1 Prosthecobacter sp. | reverse complement strand
GCAAAGTGCGCTGGATTACATCTCGAAGAACCAAACGGGCCGCACGGATGTGTGGGTGCTGAGCGACCTGCGCCAAAGCGATTGGGATGCAGGCGGCGGACGCTGGCAGGCGCTGCGCAGCGGCTTCGCCAGCCTCAAAGGTGTGCGCTTTCATCTACTGACGTATGCGCAGCCCGTGGAGCAGAATTTGAGCATCAGCGTCGAGCGTATCACGCGTCGCGAAACGGCGGAAAAAGCCGAGTTGCTGCTCGATGTGCGTGTCACGCGGCCGGATTCGGCCAAGGAGTCACTCGAACTGCCGCTGCGCTTCGTCGTGGGCGATGTAAGCACGACCTTCAAAGCGGAGATGAAGGACTCGCAGCTCGTGTTGCAGGCGCACGCCATTCCCATCGCCAAAACGATGAAACAGGGCCACGGCCGCGTCGAGCTGCCCGCCGATGCCTCGCCGAGCGACAACGTCTTCCACTTCGTCTTCGCCGAGCCACCGATGCTGCGCAGCGTGATCGTCAGCGAGGACGAAGCCACCTTCACACCGCTGCAAGCCGCGCTCGAAGCGGCCGCCGATCCCACGCGGAAGTATGCCTGCACCGTTTTACCGCCCTCGCGAGCCGCGGAGATCGCGTGGGACGATACCGCGCTCATTCTTTGGCATGCGCCGCTGCCGAAAGAGGGCGACCTTCTAGCCAAGCAGCTCGCGAATGCCCGCTGCGTGCTGTTTTTGCCGCCGGAAACGCCGAACACAAATGCCTTCGCGGGCCTGCACTGGGGCGCATGGAGCGGCGACAGCAAACCAGCCACCGTGAGCTGGTGGCGCAACGACGCGGGTCTGCTCGCGAACACCCGCAGCGGCACCGCGCTGCCGCTCGGCGATCTCGAAGTGCAGCGCCGCTGCGACATCCTCGGCGAAGGCACGCCACTCGCTCGTCTCGGCGAAAATCAGCCGCTGCTCATGCGTGCGAACACCACCGGCGAAAACCAAATCTGGTTCCTCGGCACGCTGCCCGGCTCCGGTGCATCCACCTTGGCACGCGATGGCGTGGTGATGTTCGCCATGCTGCATCGTGCGCTACAAGATGGCTCCAAAGGCCTCGGCAAAGCCCAACAGCGTGAAGCCAGTGTGAATGCTCTTGGTGCGGGAGAGTGGAAAAGGCATGGTGAAGCCGTTTTGAGCACCGAAATGGCTTTGAGAGCGGGAATCGTCGAGAGCGGCGACAAGCTCGTCGCGATCAATCGGCCGCTTCGCGAAGACGCACCCGAGTTTCTCGGCAAAACGGCTCTTGGAGAGCTTTTCACCGGTTTGGATCATCAGATCATCGAAGACCGTGTGGAGGACGAAAGCAGTCTCGCGAGTGAGGTTTGGAGGACGTTCCTGTTTCTGATGGCGATTGCGCTGCTTGGTGAAGCGCTGCTGTGCATGCCGCCTAAGAGGGAAGTGACCAGGACGACGGCATGAATGGATGTTGGAGTCCAGGCTTTAGCCGATTCTGAGCGCCGAGACGTTCTTGTCGGCTAAAGCCTAGACTCCAACTTCTGAAGCGGTTACTTCCAGGAAGGACCGGCTTGTTCGCGTTGATCGATCCAGGCGGGCTTTTTGAGGTCTTTCTGGTCCCAGAGGAGGCCGGGGTGATCGGGGAAGTCTTTTGGCTTCGGCGTGCTGAAGCGGTTGTTTGGCACTAGGGTGTTTTCCGGCGCGAGAGTGGCTTCTTTGCTCCCCATGAGCGCAAAGGCGAAGGGCTGTTTGCAGTCCACGAAGACGTTGTTTTCGATGCGGGCGTCTTTGACCTGGGCGTAGCCGTTGAGGGGCGTGTTGGGAATGCCGGCCATGATGCAGAGAGCGCTGCGTTCCTTGTCACCCGTGAGCTTTTCGAAGTAGTTGCGGCTCACGAGATGGTTCTCGCCAATGATGCGGACGCCGCCGGTGCCTTTGGCGTTGTTGCCGAGGAAGGCGTTTTCCTCGACGGTGCAGCCATTGCCATGACGGAGGGTGAGCGTGCCGGAGACTTCGAGGAAGGTGTTCCGGCGGTAAAGATT
>JBKCXA010000832.1:0-2749 GCA_046316935.1 Prosthecobacter sp. | reverse complement strand
CCGCAGAGGAACTGCTGGCGGTTCGGCCCGGTCCAGCCGTGGCTGTTTTTCCAATCGCTCAGCACATACACTGGCACGACCTGCTCCGCGGCCTGGGTGGCGTGATGCAGCGCGGTATTGTCCGTGAGGCGCAAATCACGGCGGAACCAGTGGAGGACGGTTTTGGGCATGGGCTGGAATTTGAAACGCGTAGTCCGCTCGGAGCGGCGGTTTGGATTCGGCGACATGCAGGAAGAGGTGCCCTCGATGGAATATCCCGCCAAGATTCGCAGTGGTGAGAGCAAGCCCGGCGCAACGTCGATTGCACGAGGCGGAAAGGTGAACAAAGGAGGCCGTGACCGGCGTTTTTTGCCTACCCCCAACCTGCCCATGTCCTACGATCCCGAATCTGAAGCTCCCAAGTCCTACACGCTGGCTTGGATCGCCTCGCTGCTGCTCCTTGTTGGTTTTATCATTGGCCTGCTGATCTACCCGCCGCTCTATGAGGCCCCGAAGGCCGAGGCCGGGCAGATGACGCTCTTCATCGGGCGCTTTCATCCCATCCTGCTGCACCTCCCGATTGGCTCGCTGAGCTTTCTGATGCTGCTGGAGCTGCTCTGCATGAGCCGCAGCGGCGAGTCGAAGCATGGCAGCACCGCGCTGCTGGCGCTGTGGGTCGGTGCCGCTGGCAGTGTGCTGGCCGTGCTGGCGGGCATCATGCTCTCCCGTGAAGGCGGCTACACCGGTGGAAACTTCAGCCTGCATCAAACGATGGCCATCATCGGCACCGCCGGGGTCCTGCTAGCCCTCGTCATCCGCCTCGTGGCCATGGGCCAGAGCAATTTCGAGCTCCTCCACGCCTACCGCGCCCTGTTTTTCCTCAGCTTCGGCATCATGGGCCTCGGTGCCCACTTTGGTGGCAACATGAGCCACGGCAGCAAGTTCCTCACCGAGTTCGCCCCCGAGCCGATCAAGGGCCAAATGGTCTCCATGGAGAAATGGATGCTCAGTTTCGTCGAGAAGCCGAAACCCGAAAAAGTCGAGGAACCGGCTCCCGAAGCCCCGAAAGCCACCGAAGCCCCCAAAGTGGTCGAAACACCGCCCACCACCCCGACTCCGACGCCTGCTCCCACGATGCCCCCTGCCGCTCCCGCCGCAGGCGACAAGTACGTCTTCGCGAACCTCATCCAGCCGATTTTTGCCGCCAAGTGCAACAAATGCCACGGCGAGGAAAAACAGAAGGGCGACCTCCGCCTCGATACCTATGAGGCCACCATGGCTGGCGGTTCCGAGAGCGCCGAAAAGAAGAACAACATCGTCCCCGGCAAGCCCGCCGACAGCCTCACCTACCAGCTCGTCATCTCCGCAGAGGACGAGGACATGCACATGCCGCCCGAGGGCAAGGACCAGCTCACCAAGGAAGAGGTCGCCATCCTCAAATGGTGGATCGAGCAAGGCGCCAGCAACACGCAGAAGCTCGACATCGCGGCGATTCCTGCTGACCTGCAAGCCGCCGCTTCCGCCATCGCGAAATGACGAATGACGAATTCAGAATGACGAAAGAATGTCCAAATCCCGAATGACGAAACCTCCGTCACATCGCCGTATGAACGCCTGAAACCATTCGTCATTCGCCATTCTGCATTCGTCATTTTCTCTCTCCCCTCCTTTTGCACATGAAACCCACCTACCTCCACCTCCTCGCCCTGGCACTCGCCTTCACCGCGAACGCCGCTGACGACAAAAAAGCCGCTGATCCTGCCGTCGAGGCTGCGATGCAGAAGGTGAACGCCACCGGCGCCTCGCTCATGCCCACCGCCGCGGATGGCAAGACCTACCGCTTCACCGCGCTGAACGTGGCGAAGGAGTTCGCTGACAGCGGCCTCGATGCCCTCGCCCCCATCGCCGACAAGGTCGCGTCCCTCGACCTCGCCCGCACGAAGGTCTCCGACGCCGGTCTCGCCAAGCTCGCGGCGATGAAAAACCTCCAGGAGCTTCATTTGGAAAACACCGCCATCGGCGACGCGGGCCTCGACCATCTCAAAGGCCTCGCCTCACTCGAATACCTCAATCTTTACAACACCAAGGTCACCGACGCTGGCCTCGCCAAGCTCGCCGGCCTGTCGAAGCTCAAAGCGCTCTACCTCTGGCAGAGCGGTGTCACGAAGGCTGGCGTGGCCGCTTTGAAGGCCAAGCTGCCCGGTGCGCACATCAACAACGGCTGGACCGCCGAAGATGATGCCAAACCGGTCGCCGTGGCCGCTGCCGCACCTGCCGCAGGTGGCAAACTCGATGCTGCCATCGCCGCGAAGGCCGTCGTTTACCGCGATGTCATCGCCCCGATCATGGCCGCGAAGTGCAATGGCTGCCACGGTGAGGAAAAGAAGAAGGGCAAACTCCAGCTCCACGACTACGCCGCCATCATGAAAGGCGGCAGCGACGGCCCCACGACGGTCATTGCCAAGAACAGCAAGGACAGCCTCATGCTCGTGCGTGCGAATCTGCCCACCGATGACGACGAACACATGCCGCCGAGCGATGAGCCACAGCTCACCAAGGAAGAGGTCGCCATTTTGAAATGGTGGATCGAGTCCGGCGCCTCGGACACCGCCACCGTGGCCGCCGCGAAGCCCACCGCCGATGTCGAAGGTGCTCTCGCCGCGATGCTTGCCAAAGGCCTGCCAAAGGTCGCCGCGCCTGCCAAGGTCGAGAAGCCGAAGGCCAAGCCCCTCACCGATGCCGAGAAAAAGCAGGTCGCCGAGGTCAGCGC
>JBKCXA010000831.1:0-2427 GCA_046316935.1 Prosthecobacter sp. | reverse complement strand
ATGCACAGGGCTTCTGCGTGGCCTCCGTGGACTACCGACTCTGCACGGCAGGCGGAACCATCACCGTACGCGATTGTGTGACGGATGCGAAGGACGCTATGCGCTTTCTGGCGAAGAATGCGGCGCGGTTCTCGCTCGATGCGGAACGCGTCTTTACCTGGGGCGACTCCGCAGGCGGACACCTCGCGCAGATGCTGCTGCTCTCGCCGCCGGAGTCGTTTCCCGGCGATCCAGCGCTCGCGGATGCGAAGTATCGCCTCATCGCCGGTGTGTCGTGGTATGGGCCGTGTGATTTCGAGAAGATCGACCTCTTCACTCCGCCCGGCGGCAGCGATGTGCGAGATCGTTTCGGCTCGCGCATTCTCAAGCCCGGCGCGGATGAAAAGATGAGGCTCGCCGCCTATCGCGAGGTCAGCCCGGTGAAATACCTGCGCCCCGACAGCCCGCCGCTGCTCATGATGCAGGGCGACAAAGACCCGACCATCCCCGTGCAGCATGCGCATTACATGAAGGAACGCGCCGATGCCGTGAAAGCACCCGTGGAAACCTTCATCGTCCAAAACTCCGGCCACAACTGGCGCGAGGTCGGCGGCTCGCTGAGTCCGACACTCGAAGAAATCATGACAAAGACGGCTGAGTTTATGAAAATGCATCTGGAGCGCGTTTCATCATCCCCCAGTCGATGATTTTCTGCCGCCGCGTCCTTCCGCTCTTCTTGTTTTGTGGTCTTTTGCCGCTCTCCGCGGCTCATGCCCAGGGTGTGCCGTCGCAGATCGAGCAGAGCTGCATCGATTGCCATGATGCGGAGACGAAAAAGGGCGGGCTCGATCTCACGGCGCTGACATTCGATCTCCGCGATAGCGCCATGCGTGAGCGCTGGGTGCGGGTGCATGATCGCGTGGAGAAGGGTGAGATGCCGCCGAAGGTGGATGACATGTCGGCGGCGGATCGGGCGGCTTTGGTGAAGGCGCTGGATGCGTCGCTGAATGAAGCGGATCGCGCGGAGGTGGTGGCGAATGGTCGTGGACCGCTGCGCAGGCTGAATCGCGACGAGTATGAGCAAAATCTGCGTGATGTGCTGCAACTGCCCGATCTCGACATTCGCGATATTTTGCCGGAGGACCGCGAGGGGCATCGGTTTAACAAAACGGGCAGCATGCTCGACATGTCGCGGGTGCAGCTCACGGCCTATCTGGATGCCGCCGAGGCTGCGCTGCGTGCGGCGATGGTCACGGAGCCTGCGCCGCCGCCGGTGGTGAAGAGGCGAGTGGTGGGCACGGATTTGTTTCCGGGCACCGGCACGTTTGGGAATCGCGAGGCGATGTTCTTCGCCAAGGACAACAAGTTCATCGAGTTGGATGGCAAAAAGGCCAAAGAAGCCGCGAAGGATGAGTCGCTTGAGATGGCGCTGTTTCGCTCGGCGAGCTGGCCGTATCTCGGCACGCCGCGTGGGGTCGTCGCGAAGCACGCGGGGCGCTACAAGGTGCGTTTTTCGGCTCGTGCGGTGGTGCAGCAGCCGGGCTACGCCTTGCTGCCCGCGAAGCAACCGGTGCCGATGACCTTCCGCACGCGCAAACCGGCCGGCGTGGACATCATCAATGAAGTGCGTGCCTCCGGTGGCGTGATCGACATCCAGCCTGAGCAGCAAGTCTATGAGACGACGATCACGCTGCGGGCGGGCGAGTCCTTTGAATATAGCCTGCTCGGCCTGCCGATGCCGCTGGCGCAGAACCCCAAGGGCTCCGCGCCGACCTATCGCTACCCGCCTTTCCCGGAGGGTGGTCAGCCGGGTGTCGCGGTGCAATGGCTGGAAGTCGAAGGCCCCATTCCGCCGCCAAGCTGGCCGCCGCCTTCGCATCGCGTGCTGTTTGATGATCTCGGCATCGAGGTGACGCCGAAGAACGCGCAAGAGGATGCAAAACGTCTGCTGCGTCGCTTTGTGAGCCTCGCCGCAGGCGAACCGGTGTCGGAGAATGATTTGCGTTTGTTTGAGGCGCTCATCGCCGAGCGCTTGGGGAAGGGCTCGTCGTTCAAAGAGGCACTGCTGGCCGGTTACAAAGCCTTTTTGGCCTCTGGCACCTTCATCTATCTACGCGAACCGGAATCGGCGGACGATCATTTCGCCATCGCCTCACGCATCTCGCACTTTCTCACGAACTCGCGGCCCGATGCGCGATTGAGCGATCTCGCGGCACACAAGCGACTGCGCGAGGCGAAGACGCTGCGCGAGGAAACGGAGCGTCTTATTGCCACCGGTGGCTTTGAGCGCTTCGTGAAGAACTTCACCGACTACTGGCTCAGCCTGCGCCACATCCGCCGCGACGATCCCGACATCCGGCTCTTTCCGGAGTATCGCTTTGATGAGTATCTCGTGGAGAGCATGGAGCGCGAGACGCGGTCCTTTTTCACCGCGATGATTCGCGACAA
>JBKCXA010000830.1:0-2368 GCA_046316935.1 Prosthecobacter sp. | reverse complement strand
GGCTTACGAGAGCGTGTGGCAGCCTCAGCGTCGCACCTTTGTCTTCTCCGATCGCCCGCTCTACAAGCCCGGCGACACCGCGCACTTCAAAGCGCACACGCGTTTGCTCATCGGTGATGATTTGAGCCTCGATGCGGAGCCTGCGAAGGGCCGCCTGACGATCCGCGATCCGCGTTATCGCGTGGTGGTGGATAAAGAAGTCACCTTCACGGCCAGCGGAGCCTGGGCGGATGATATTTTGCTGCCCACCGGCCCGGCAGGTTGGTATGATCTCGATATCAGCCTCGCCACCACGAACGAAAACAGCAACGTGAGCAATGGCGGCGGCATGAGCTTCCGCATTGATGACTACAAGCCGAACACCTTCGAGGTGCAGCTCGACACGAAGAGCATCCAGTTTGCCAAGGACCGCATCCAGGTGCCGTTGAAGGCCAATTACTACATGGGCAAGTCTCTCTCGATGGCGAGCATCGAGTGGAGTGCCAATGCCACGCGGCAGTATCAGCCGCCCGCCACCTTCAAAGATTACCATTTCGGCGATTCGCCCTCTTGGGCGCACTACGCGCAGGATCGCGATTCCGATGGCGACTACATCGACCGCAATGACACCGAGGAGACCGAATGGTTCGTGAATGGTGATTTGCTCATCTCCGATGATGGCACCGCCACGCTGGAGATGCCCATGCCACCGCCGGATCGTGCCGCACTGCCGCAGAAGGTCCGCGTGAGCGCCGAGGTGACCGATGTGAACGAGCAGACGGTCAGCACCGCTGAGGAGTTCGAGGTGCCGGGTGCGCAGTTCATCCTTGGCTTGAAAGGACCGGAGTATTTCGCCACGGCAGGCAAGGCGGTGAATTTGGAGGTCATCGGCATTGATCCGAAGGGTGCGGCTCCCGGCGTGCCGGTGAAGGTCGATGTCAAAGTCGAGCGTCAGCAGTATCACACACTGAAAATCGCCACCGCAGGCGGCGGCACGACCACGAAGGATCAGGTGGTGCTTCTCGAAGAATACAAGCAAGCCCACGAGCTAAAGCCCGCCACCAGCGGCAGCGCCCACAGCGCCACCATCGCTTTCACACCAGCACATGGCGGCATCTACTTCGTCACGGCGGAGTCGGTGGACCCACAGGGCACCAAAGTGCTCTCGCGCATGCCGTTCTATGTCGTCGGCGGCAGTGAATTCCCGTGGGCCATGGAAGACGGCTCGCGCATGAACCTTCAGCCGGAGAAGACGGAATACAAACCCGGCGAAGAAGCCGTGATCGTCGTCAAAACGCCCATCGCAGGCACCGCTCTCGTCACCGTGGAGCGCAACAAGATCCACAGCAGCTTCACCACCGAGCTCACACTCGAAAATCCCGTCGTCCGCGTGCCTGTGACTGATGCCGAGGCTCCGAACATCTATGTTTCCGTCATCGTCATCCGTGGCAGCGCCGCCAGCCCGAAGAAGGAAAAGATGCCCGAGTATCGCGTGGGCTACTGCGCTCTCAAAGTGGTGAGCGATGTCAAAGACCTCAAACTCGCGATTTCCTCCGACAAAGCCGAGGTGAAGCCCGCGGAGACCGTGAACGTCTCCACCATCGTCACCGATGCGAAGGGTCAGCCAGTCAGCGGAGCCGATGTGACGCTCTACGCCGTCGATGAAGGCGTGCTCAGCCTCATGGCGCACGTCACGCCGAATCCGTCGGAGTTCTTCCACGCCGAGTTCCCGCTCGCCATTGATAGCTTCACCTCCTACGACGGTCTGCTGCCTGAAGAGCTCGCCGCACGAGATCGCGGCAACAAGGGCTTCGTCATTGGCGGTGGTGATGACGAGCATCAGATGGGCAATGTCACCGTGCGCAAAAACTTCGTCGCCACACCGCTGTGGCTCGCTTCAGCCACCACGGATGCCGCGGGCAAGGTCAGCGCCAGCGTCACCGCACCGGATAACCTCACGCGCTACCGCATCATGGCCGTCGCCGCGCATGGCGTGGACCGTTTCGGCAGCGGTGAAGGTGCCTTCACGATCAACAAGCCGCTCATGATCGATCCTGCCGTGCCACGCTTCGCCCGCATCGGCGATGAAGTGCTCGTTAAAGGCGTCGTGCACAACACCACGAAGCACTCCGGCAAGGTCGAGGTTAGCCTCGAACTCGATGGCGGTGCCAGCTTCATCATCGAGAAACGCGATTTCATCCCCGCCGCGTTTAAGGCGGATGCTGGCGGTGATTTGAAGACGAAGAAGGTCATTCTCGACATCAAAGCAGGCGAAACCGCCGCCACTTCCTTCCCGGTGCAGTTTGTGAACCTAGGCACCTCGAAGTGGAAATGGGTGACGAAGAGCCTCGACTTCCCCGAAACCGTCAACGACGCCACGGAATCCACC
>JBKCXA010000829.1:0-2349 GCA_046316935.1 Prosthecobacter sp. | reverse complement strand
GTTCGGGCCGCCGAGGCCGGGCTGCGAGGAGATGCCGACGAAGCAGTTCGTGAGGCGATTGCGCATGACGCGGCAGTTTTGGAGCGCGAAATCGGCCTCGATGCCGTCGTCGAGACCGCTGTCGATGTCGTTGTTGAGGATGTCGTTGCTGCTTTGCTCCACCGCGCCGTCGTCCTCCATGTGGCTGATGCAGTCGCGGAAGCCGGACACGCGGTTGTGCCGGATCACATTGCCGCTGCCGGTGAATTGGATGCCCTCGCCGTCGTTGTCGCCGCCCGCGCCCATGATCTCCGGCTTCCACTCGCGAATGCCAGTGATGACGTTGTCTTCGATGCAGGCGTTCATCATGCCGGGCTTGTAGGCCTTGATGCCAAACTGCGAGCGGATGGTGCAGCGACGCACGACGCAGTGCTCGGTCCCGTTCAAACGCACCGGGCCATTCACCGTGACGCCTTCGAGATAGACCCACTTCCGATTCGTGAGGCTAATCTCGCTGAAAATGGCCTTCCCACTCGTGCTGCGATACACAATCGGCTTCCCCGGCTCGCCATCGCGATTGAATGTCGCCGCACCGTAATCGCCATCGGCGAGCAAAAGCACCTCGCCGGGCTTCACGGCATTCAAATCAGCCTTCGAGCCGCTTCTGAGTACCGCATCGGCTTTCGCGATTGGTTCAGGCCGAGTCGATGCCTTCACGAGTTTCACCGCCGAACCGCAATCGGGGTCATTGAGCTTCAATTCGATCTCATAAGCCGTTCCCGGCTCCAGATCGAACACGCTGCCGCTGAGCCGGTTCGACCACGTGAAGATCGGCGAGGTTTTTTGGCTCTTCCCGGCCGGAACTCTACGCAACGGCAAACCATCGCGCCAAGTCGTTTCGCCTTCTTTTCGATACTTGAGCTCGCATGCGGCATCCAAGTCGTCATCTCCATCTATTTTCCATTCAATCGCGAGATTGGTGATCGTTGGTAACGGGGTCGTGATCTCGCCAGGCGTTGTGGAGTCTGCCGCATGCAAGGTGGTCAGAAGGAAGAACGGAAGCAGTTTAGTCATGGAGTTTCGTGGTGCGGGCCATATTGCCGAACATATGATAAAGGACGCTGCCGGGCGTGCCGCCATAGGTGAAGCCGCGAGCGGTGTAGCTGGGGGCGTCGTGGTGGCAGTCATGCCACGTTTGGCCGCCATCGGTGCTGCGGAGGATGCCTTTGCCGCCGTGGAGAGTGCTCATGAGCATGATGTTGGGCTTCACGGGGTCGATGTAGAGTGGGCCGCTGTCGAGCGCGGCGAGTTGCGTCCATGTTTTGCCAGCGTCAGTGCTTTTGAGGATCTTCGCGGGGCGGGTGCCTTTGTAGCTCCAGTAGTTCTCGTGCTGGCCGTCGCTGATGAAGAGGGTGCTCTCGTCCTTCGGATGATGCGCGAGACCATCCACGCCATCGGCGGCGTGGGCGATCTCCCATGTTTCGCCGCGATCGTGGCTGGCGTAGAGGCCGGTGCGTTTGAGGCATTGCAGATACACATGCTGGCCGCTGGGACTGGTGACGAGGCTGAGACCGTTCTTCGTTTTCAGCGTGTGTTTCCAGGTCTGGCCGCCATCGATGCTTTTGAAAACACCGAGCTGGTAGTTCGCGAGGTGCATTACATCGGCATTCGAGGGATCGAAGCACAAATCGCCCATCTCACTGTCGTCGAGCCACTTACCCCATTCGCCGCCGAACTGCTCTTTGAGGTCCAAAACAAGCTTCCACGTCTCGCCGCCGTCATCGGTGCGATGCAGACGCGGATGACGTGTGCCACCGTGGCCGTGGATGATGGCAAACCAGGTCTTCGGCAGCTTCGGATGCGCTTTGACGACACTGCCATCGTGGTTTTGCCAGTTGTCATTCCACCACTCGGTCTGCACACGCACGGGTTTCCACGTCGCGCCATTGTCCTCGGTTTTGAAGACGCCTTGATCCAGCGCGGCGACCATGGCCTGCTGCGGATCGTGCGGGTTGATGGCAGGACCTTGGAAGTAACAGAGCACTTGCAGACCCACGGTGCTACCGGTCCAGCTCACGCCGAAATCGGTGCTGCGGCACATGAGCGAGCTGTCGCACTTCAGCCACGTTGCGCCATCGGCGGTGACGGTGAGCGTGCTGCATTTGCCCTCCGGCGAGGCATAGCGATTCATGCCTGGGTAGCTGCCGCGATCCCAATTCGTCTCGATGCGATGGCGTGTCCACGTCTCGCCGTTGTCGCTGCTCACAACGAGCTGGCTCAGGGCCCAAAGCAGGACCTTGCCACCCGTCGCGACCGCCAGACCGCCTGCAAAGCGCAAGCCCGGCTGCCAGTGGTGCGGCACCTCCTTGA
>JBKCXA010000828.1:0-4683 GCA_046316935.1 Prosthecobacter sp. | reverse complement strand
GTGCTCAGTCCTCAGTGCTCCGTCGCTTCGCGGCTCTTCTGATCATTTTCCAATTTTCAGTTTTCAGTTCTCAATTTTCAATCCTTGAGGCTGCCGAAAAGCCCAAACCACTTCTTCTCCCCGAGGTGCTTGCTTCGGTTCAGTCGCAATACCCGCCCTATCTCGCTGCCTTGATCGAACAAGACATCGCGAATGGTCGCGTGCGGCAGGCGCAGGGCGCTTTCGACCTCAATTTGAATGCCGGCGGCTCGATGAACCTCGCGGGCTACTACGATGGCCGCACGGGTTATGCCATGCTCGAGCAGCCGCTGCCTTTTTGGGGTGGCAGTGTGTATGGCGGCTACCGTTTGAGCAGCGGCTTCCTGCCGAACTACAACAAAGACCGCACCGGCGTCGATGGCGAGGGCGTGCTCGGCTTCCGCATCCCGTTGCTGCGCGATGGAACCATCGACCGCCGCCGCGCGTCCTTGTGGCAGGCTCAAATCGACCAGGAACTCGCCGATCCGATCATCCTGCGTCAGTATCTCGACTTCATCCGAGCAGGGACCATCAGCTACTACACTTGGGTCGCCAGCGGACAGCGCCTCGCGCTGGCTGAGGAGCTCTTTCGCATCGCCAAAGATCGCGATAGCGCCATTGCTGAGCAGGTGAAGAAGGGCGCGAGTGCTCCCATCGTGCAGGTGGATAATCAGCGCCTCGTTGTCAGCCGCGAAATCGCCACCGTGCAGGCTTTGAGGCGCTTTCAGGCCGCTGCCATCGAGCTCTCGCTCTTCTTCCGCACGAAGGACAAGGCCGAGCCCATCATCGCCGAGCGCAATCGTGTGCCAGCAGCCTTCCCGCCGCATCCGCGCCTCGACGAAAGCCAGCTCACCGCCGACATCGCCAAGGCCGCTGTGTTTCGCCCCGAGATCCGCCGCATTGAACTGCTTGTTCAGAAGATCGAAATCGACCGCAAGCTCGCGAAGAACAACATGCTGCCGAATCTCGATGTCGGCGTCGAAGCCGGCCAATTCTTCGGCGGCAACCGCCCGCGTGACATCGAGCAAAACGAGGTCGAGGCGAAGATTGAGTTCAAACTGCCTCTTCAACGCCGCGACGCCCAGGGCCGCATCGACATCGCCGATGCCACCATCGAACGCCTGAACAACGACAAACGTTTCGCCCGCGACCGCATCACCGCCGATGTGCGCGATGCCTACAGCGCCCTCATCGCCGCGTATGACGCGCTCAAGATGACGCGCAAAAACGTCGAACTCGCCCGCCAGCTCGAAAAAGCCGAAAACGAGCGCCTCCAGCAAGGCGCGACGGATTTGCTCGCGCTTCAAATTCGCGAACAGGCCACCTTTGATGCCCAGGTCCTCGAAGTGGAGGCCCAGGCGGACTATTTCCGCGCTCAGGCGAATTACCGCGCTGCCATCGCGGCGGATGCGCCGTCGAAATTGACGCGGTGAAAAGGGACCGCTGCGAGATTCTCAGCCGTTCGCTGATGGCGTGTGCTGAATGAGCACAGCATGGTTCCAAATCTTCGCGACTGCCTTGCAGCGTCGTGGAGATCGAAATGCAAGTCCAGCGCAGCCGCTGGGGCGTAGTTTGCCCGCCTTGAACCATTCCCCCACTCATGAAAAAAGCCCTCTTCACCCTCTTCTTCGCCACATCGCTCACTTTATCCGCTCAAACCACCACCACACGCTCCGTCGATCTCATTGACCCGGCGGCGTTTGGCTTCGGCAGGCCGGGATACATGGTGGACACGACGTTCATCGACACACAGGACTTTGCGAACATACCCGGCGGAATCGATTTCATGGAGGTGCGCACGATTCTGCCGCTTTGGACGAAGAAGGTGAACGCGCTGCGGATCAGCGCCTCCCTAAGCTACAATTTGAGCGAGCTCGACTTCAACGGCTTCCTCGGCTTGCAACGCGAGACGCTGCACACGCTGGAGGCGCAGGTGAGTTTGTTCTGGCGGCCGGAGCAGTCGAAGTGGTGGGGGCTGGGCTTCTTCACGCCGGGTCTGGGCACGGATTTCCAAGGGCTGTCTTGGGATGACTTTGAGGTCTCGGGCCTCGGGCTGCTCGGGTATCGCTTCACGGACACGTTCAGCCTCGCGGGCGGTTTCTTCGCGCAATATGGCGCCCAAGAGGGCATGATCGTGCCGGCGCTGGGTTTCATTTGGAAGCCTGATCCCTTCATCGTGCAGGTGACGCCTCCCTTTGTCGTGCTCGGCTGGCGGGCGACGGATCGCGTGACGCTGAGCCTCAGCGCTTACCCGAGTGGCGGCTCGTGGGATGTGGAAGACCCGAATGTGAATCGCGTCGAGCTCAATGGCTGGCAGACGGCGGCCTCGGTGATTTATCAGGTGAATGACCGGTTTAGCGTCTCGCTGCGTGCGGGTATGAATGTCGGCGGAGAGCTTGAACTTCGCGATGGGAACAACAACGTGCTGGCGAATGAAACGCTGCAGTCGGCTCCCTTCGGGGCGCTGAACCTGCGCTGGCAGTTTTGATCCCACTTTCCTCACCGCATGACCCCCGCGCTCCCTGACGAAGCCCGCTTTCGACTGCTCGTTGAGAACATCGGCGATGTGTTGTGGTTCAAGGAACTGAACCCGGCACGTGTCACTTACGTCAGCCCGGCCTTCGAGCGCATTTGGGGGCATCGCGTCGAGGAATTGCAGCGCAAACCGGGCCTGTGGGAGGATGGCATTCATCCGGAGGACCGACCCGCGGTGCGTCAGGCGCTGCGGGCGTGGTTCAGCGGCGAAAAGCCGGACTACGAGGTGCTTTATCGCGTCATCGGAAAGAAAGGCGAGGTGCGCTGGCTGGCGGATCGCGGCATCATCTTGGGCCGCAAGAACGGCAAGCCGTATCAGATCGGCGGCATCGCTCGTGATGTCACCGAGCATCAAGCGGCCGACGCGACGCGCAAGCGACTCGCCGCCGTCGTGGAGAACTCCGACGACGCCATCATCACGCTCGATCTCGATGGCGTGATCCAGACATGGAATGCCGGCGCGGAGCGCATCTTCCAATACAGCGCGAAAGAGGCCGTCGGACGCAATGTGAGCTTCCTCCGACCGCTTGAAGCGGCGGATGATGAGGCGGTGTTTCGTCGTCACATCCGCCAAGGCAAACGCATCGATCACTACGAGACGCATCGCGTGCGCAAGGATGGCCGCGTGATCGACATCTCGGTGTCCATCTCGCCTTTGAATGACTCCGCCGGACGCATCACCGGCTTCTCGAAGATCTCGCGTGACATCACCGAGCGAAATGTGGACCGGCGCATGTTTGATCAACTGCTCGAGTCAGCGCCGGATGGCTTTGTGATCCTCAATGCCGATGGAATCGTGCGCATGGCCAATGCACGCACCGAGGTGCTCTTTGGCATGCCGCGTAAAAAAATCATCGGCGCGGCTTTTGAATCGCTGCTGCCTGTGGAAGACCGGAATCGCTTCACCGCGTGCCGACGCGAGTTTTTGCGCCAGCCAGGCCGCTCGGAGAAATTTCGTGGCATGCATTTGGAGGGCCTGCGGCATCGCGGCGGGCCGTTTCCGATGGAGATCAGCCTCAGCCAGGTCGAGACGCCGGAAGGACCGCTCATCATCATCGACATCACGGACATCACCGAGCGCAAAGAGGCCGAGCAGACCATCCGCGAGCTGAACGCGGAGCTCGAGCAGCGTGTGCAAGAGCGCACCGCCGCGCTCACCGAGCAGATCGCCGCGCGGTTGCGACTGGAGGAGGAATTGCTGAACATCAGCGAACGCGAGCAACGCCGCATCGGCCAGGATTTGCACGATGATCTCGGCCAGCAGCTCGCGGGTGCGTGGATGATGGCTGATGTGCTCCAGCGCATGCTCGAGTCTGAAAAATCTCCGCTTCACGCCGAGGCGAAAAAGATCGGCGGCCTGCTGCAAAAAGCGCTCGCCCACACGCGCGGCCTTGCACGCGGTCTGCATCCCGTGGCACCGGAGCAGGGAGGTTTTGCGAAGGCGCTCGAAACGCTCGCGGCGCAATCAGGCGAGCTGTTTCGCGTGAAGTGCCTCTTTGAATGCGAAGATGAGCCGCCCATCGATGACGAGGCCATCAGCACGCATCTTTATCGCATCGCGCAGGAGGCCGTGAGCAATGCCGTGAAGCATGGCCTCGCGAAAAAGGTGCTCATTCGCCTCACGCGGGCGGCTTTGACCATCACCGACGATGGCGGCGGCCTGCGCGAGCCTTTGCAAAGCGAGGGCATGGGCATGCGCATCATGCGCTACCGTGCCGAGATGGCCGGCGGCACGCTCAGCGTGCGCAACGGCCGCCGTAAAGGCGTCATCGTCACCTGCCAGTTTCAACCCACCCCTCACCATGCCGAAGAAAAACCCGCCCAACTACGCTCCCGCCAAAAAAAGCGTCCTCATCGTCGATGATCATCCGATCTTCCGCGCCGGTTTGACCGGCCTCGTGAACCTGGAGGCCGAACTCACCGTCTGCGGCGAGGCCAACGATGCCGCGCAGGCCATGCAGGCTGTCGAAAAGCTGCATCCCGACCTCGTTTTGCTCGATATGAGCCTCCCCGGCAAAGGCGGCCTCGAATTGCTCAAAGACATCCGAGCCATCGCACCGCGGATGCCTGTGCTCATCATCTCCATGCACGACGAAACGCTTTATGCAGAGCGTGTGATCAAAGCGGGTG
>JBKCXA010000827.1:0-2169 GCA_046316935.1 Prosthecobacter sp. | reverse complement strand
CGTTCAGACCGTGGCGCTCGACGGCGCTCTGATCGTCACCACGCCGCAGGAGGTGGCGCTGATCGATGCCCGCAAGGCGGTATCCATGTTCCAAAAGGTCAACGTGCCCATCCTCGGCATCGTGGAAAACATGAGTTACTTCCTCTGCCCGTCGGATGGGAAGGCTTACCACATCTTCGGACAAGGCGGTGGCGAGCATGAGGCGAAGCGCCTCGGCGTGCCCCTGCTGGGCCAGATCCCCATCGAGATGCCGATCCGCGAATGCGGTGACGAAGGCCACCCCATCGCCCTCGAAGATCCGGCGACGAGCACGGCCTCCAAGGTCTTCCACGAGATCGCGGCGAAGCTGCGGTGAGGTGGTGCCTGACATGACATCGGGCACCTTTCTGCCCTCACGATCACAAAACGCCCAATTCGCGGGCCATTCGGATCATCATCCGCCCCAAGAAAGGCCTTGTCCCACGCGTAGCCTCGCGGCTAGCCTGCTTGTGTCGTCATTCATCATCCCAAACCCGAGATCTCATCCGTGAAGTTCAAATGCCCCACCTGTGAAACGCAGCTCAACGTCGAGCCGGAGATGGCCGGAAAACTCGTCCGCTGCCCCGGCTGTGATTCGAAGCTGCAAATCCCTGCGGCAGGCCTGCCTGCTCCCAGTAGTCTGCCGGCCCCCAGCGGTTTCTCCGCGCCTGATCTAGCGTCTGCGCCCGCCGGAGCACCGGCCTCGGAGACTGAGGAGCATGCGCAAGCACCCACCGCACCTGATTTGCTCGTCGAGCAGAATCGCAACGCACGCGGCGGCTGGGAAGAGTCCGATCCCACGAATCCGAACCCCATGCTCGCCTTTGGCATCGGCTTTGTGATCTTCCTCGTCTGGATCGGCGTGCTGTATCCCTTCAAAGCACCGGATGGCACAGCGGCGGCCACTTACACGCCGATGCAGTTCATCGCCTCGCTGTTCTTCAAGCATGCGCTCGTCAGCTTCACGAACACGCTCTTCTTCACCTGGTCCATGGCCATCCTGTATCTGAAGCTGCAGAAGCTGAATCATCAAAAGAAAGCACTCCTGCTCGATGTGCTGCCCTGGGAACTCGGCTCCGAGATCAACCGCGACAACGTCGGCCAGTTCATCGACCACCTCTACCGCCTCCCCCATCGCCTGCGTGACAGCATGATGGTGAACCGCATTCGCAAAGCCCTCGAACTCTTCGAGGTGAAGCAGAACACCGGTGATGTCACGAACATGCTCTCCAGCCAGAGCGACATCGACGGCATGCGCATCGGCGGCAGCTTCTCCCAGCTCAAAGCCTTCCTCTGGGCCATCCCCATCCTCGGCTTCATCGGCACCGTCATCGGTCTCTCCCACGCCATCGGTGGCATGAACTTCAGCGACATGGACGACCTGAAGCAGGTGAAAACCACGCTGCAAAACGTCACCGGCGGTCTTGGCACCGCCTTCGATGCCACCCTGCTCGGCCTCGTCTTTGCCCTCTCCTTGAACTTCCCGCTCAATGCCATGATGAAGGCCGAGGACGACTGCCTGAATGACATCGACGCCTTCTGCAATGAAGTCCTTCTCCCCCGCCTCAATGACGGCGGCAGCATCGCCGGTGGCAGCACCGAGGGCATCATGGACACGCTCGTCAAAGCCGTGGCCAATGCGCAGAAAGAATTCCTCATCGATCTCAACACCCTCTCCGCCCGCCTCATGGAGCAGGCCGCGAATCTCGACCGCCGAGCCACCGAGCATCAGGCCCGCGTGGACCGCGAGTTCGCCACCGCTTTGACGATCATGCGGGAAAAGATGACCGAGTCCGTCACCGAAAACGTCAACAAGACCAGCGAGTACATCCGCGCCCTTGCCAGCGGCATCCAGAGCCTCAACGGCGTGCTCTCCCAGCTCGGTGAAAAACAAATCCTCATCCATCAGGTGAAGAAGAAAGGCTGGTTCAGCCGCTCGGAGTAACCTCCCCGCCCCTCTCCCATGGCCAAACGCAGACCAGCCGCCAAAGACGAGATCCTGCTGATCCCGTTTCTGGACATCCTGTGCTCCCTCATCGGCGTGCTCGTGCTCATCATCGTCTTCCTCGCCGTCTCCCAGACCACCCAGACCGAGGGGCGCACCCAGGAGGAGGTCGATCGGGCCATCCAGTACAAGAGCCTCAACCAGAA
>JBKCXA010000826.1:0-5199 GCA_046316935.1 Prosthecobacter sp. | reverse complement strand
GGGGAAAAGAGGGCCTAGCGGCGCATGAGCAGTCCGAGCACGAAACCGATGCCGAAGGCAGTGGCGAGAGCCTGCACCGGCTTCTCACGGGCGAATTTTTCAGCTTCCACACGCAGGTCCGCGCAGCGGGCGCGGGCCTCTTCAAAGGTGTCACCGGCATACTGGCGGAATTCGTCGGCCTTTTCCTTGATGTCCGTGGCCGCGGTGGAGGCGGATTGCTTCCACTGCTGGGCACGCTGCTCGGCCACGCCGCGGAGTTCGGAGGCTTTTTGAGCGGCGGCGGAGCGGAGTTCCTCGGCAGCCTTCAGGGCGCTTGCCTTCGCGGCCTGGAACGGATCAATCGGCGTGGCGGCGGGGCCGAAAGGAGAGTCTGCGGTGGGATTGTCGGACATGGCGGAAAAGGTGTGTGGATCGAGCGTCGGCAGATTTAAAACATCCGCCCCGCATTGGCGAGAGGAAAAGCAGCCGCACGATGAAGAGGCGCTCAGCCTGGCATCTCCTCGCGTTCCTTCCAGCGCCGCTCGTGGCGGTTCATCTTGCGGAAGAACTCTTCCTCCTCCTGCGGCAGGGCGTTTGGATCGAGCGGCATGCGCAGGCGGATCTCGAGCCCGCGTGGCTCCAGCATGCGGGCATCCGCGTTGCCGCCGTGCAGGTGCATGGTCACATAGATGGCCATCATGTTCACGCCGAAGTCATCCGGTCGGCGGCTGCGGGTGAAAAACGGGTCAAACAGGTTCGCCGTGCGGTCTTGCGCATGCCAGAGACCGGTGTCACGAAGGCAGACCACGAGGTGACCTCGGCCCGCGGCATCCAGCTCGGTGGTGGCGCTGATTTGAATGCTGTCCCCGGCGGCCAGGTGGGTGATCTCCTCGACAAAAAGCAGGCGCCACATCTGGCGGAAGCGGCCGCCGTGCACCATGAGCGGCGGGAGGTTCGGATCGAGCTCCACATCGACGTGGAGGCTCTTTTCCACGAGCTGCTGGCCGAAGACGTTCAGCATCTCGCCCAGCACACCTTGGAGCGTGACCTCGTCGGCACGCATGAGCCGTTTCGCCTGCGAGGCATCGGCCAAACGGGAGAGAAGGGCTTGAATGCGGTCGATTTGCGTCGCGGCCTGGCTTTGGATGTCGAGCCAGAAGCTGTTGTCGCGGGGCGGCGCGCCATTGAGTTCCTCGACGATCTTCATCGGCGCCAGGTCGATGAAGGCACGCACAACCGTCAAAGCATTGCGCAGATGGTGATTCAAACCCTCCGCCATGATGCCCAGGCCTGAGACACGGTCCGCGGCGAGCATGTGGCGCATCGTGTCCGCCTTCTCCGCCAGCAGGCGCTCCCGCTCGACGAGCACCTGATAGTAGTCGAGGGCATGTTTGATCGTGTGGGAGAGCTCCTCAGGGTCCCAGGGCTTGTGCAGGTAGCGGAAGACGCGCCCGTCATTCACCGCGTCCACGGCGGCCTGATAGTCCGTGTAGGCCGTGACGAGGATGCGCACGGCATTGGGAGAGAGCTTGCGGGCCTGCTCCAGCAGCTCCACGCCGCTGGCGCCGGGCATCCGCTGATCGGTGAGCAGCAGACCGATCTGCGGGCCGTAGGCTTCGAGGATCTTGTAACCGTCGAGCGCGTTGTTCGCGATGTGCACGACATAATCGTCAGCGAAAATCTCCCGGAAGTAATGAAGCGCCTTCTCCTCGTCATCGACGTAGAGGATATGGTAGGGTGAGAGGCGCTGGACGGACATGCGGCACGCATCCAAGCCGCGCCCGCCGGATGCGGCAACCATTTTGCTGTCCCTGAAGGCAGATGGGGCGCTGGTCATCAGGATGCCTCATGACCGGCTGGCTGGGCTGAAAGCCTGTTTTACAGCTTGCCATCAGGCCTGAAAACGTTCTTTAGCGGCCCTCACATGACCTTCGTTCAGCTCCTCAACAAGCTCCTCCGTCCCCTCGGAGTCCAAGTGTGCAAAAAGAACAAATACCGCCCCATTTACGGCCTCGACTGGATCGATGACGCGGCGGACATCCTCGCCGCCCGCGGCATCACACCGCGCGTCGTCATGGACATCGGCGCGAATCGCGGCCAGACGAGCAAGCGCCTCGCCCGCGGCTTCCCGATGGCCGAGGTGCATTGCTTCGAGCCCACGCCGGCGAGCTGCCAGGTCCTGACGAAAAACATGCAGGGCTTCCCCAACTCCAGAGTGCATGCCCTGGCCTTTGGCCCGGAGAAAAGGATGGCCCGGTTTTTCCTGCGTGAACACCATGAGACCAATTCCTTCCTGCGGATCGAAAACACCGATGCCAGGCATGGCAACAACACAACCATCGAGGTCGAGATGCAGCAGCTCGATGAATATGTGCCGCGCTTGGGATGGAGTGATGTGCATGTGCTGAAGATCAACGCCGAGGGCTATGACCTCGAGATCCTCAAAGGTGCTCGAGCCCTTCTCGAGGCGGGAAAAATCCACCTCATTTTCACGGAGATGAACTTCAAACAGCTCTACCAGGGGCAGGGCGGCTTTGTGGACCTCCACACGTATCTTTCGGGCCTCGATTACACGCTCGTGGGATGCTATGAGACCGCCTCGCTCGGCACCGGTGAGAGCCTCTGGTCCAACGGACTCTATGTGAAGTCTCTCCCTGCCTCCTGAGTCACCTTGACTTTGTGGTGCTCCGGCACACTTCATGCGCCCCTCAAAATCATGCCCCAAGCCCCCTCGAAGCGTCTCTGGAAGGTCAAGCGTTCCTCCATCCACAATCGCGGCATCTTTGCCAAAGCCGACATTCCGAACGACACGCCCATCATCGAGTATGTGGGAGAAAAAATCACCAAGGCCGAATCGCGGCGCCGTGGGGATGCACTGATGGAGAAATCCAAGAAGACCGGCTGCGCGGCGGTGTATGTCTTCACACTCAACCAGCGCTACGACATCGATGGCGGCAAGGGCCGCAACCCGGCCCGCTACATCAACCACTCCTGCGCACCGAACTGCGAGGCCTACATCATTCGCGGACGCATCTGGATTTACTCGCTGCGGGACATCAAGGCGGGCGAGGAGCTCACCTACAACTACGGCTTCGATGCGGACACCTGGGACGATCATCCCTGCCGCTGTGGGGCGGAGCGCTGCATCGGCTACATCGTTGAAGAGAAGCAGTGGCCGAAGCTGCTGCGCATCCTCCAGAAGATCGAGGCCAAGGCCAAGGCGAAAAAACTCGCCGGTTCCGCAGTCAAGAAGCGCAAAGCCGCCTGATCACGGCTTCGATCTCACCAGCTTCAGCACCTCACCAGCCGTGATCGCCTGGTGAAACACGATGTAGGTTCCTGGAGTGAAAGGCGTGGCACGTTTTTTGGCCGCAGCAGGCGGTGGATCTTCCAGCACCGGCTGGATCTCCGAGACATGTCCCACCGCGTTTCCTGCCGCGTCGAGCACGGCGGAGCCGCTGGAGCCGGGGGCCCAGTCCAGCGTTGTCTCCAGCCACACGGGGCGCGGAAGCTCCGCACCCTTCGGAAGGCTTTCCGCTTCTTTTTTGCGCAGAAAAGGACGCTGCACGAAACGGCTCACGATGCCCTCGCTGTAGTAGCCACGCTTGCCGGAGGGATCGCTAAAGCACCACAGCGGATCACCCGGCGTCACATCGCGGCCGAGAGGCAGGGGAGTGAGAGGCTTTTCAGACTGCACCCGCACGATGGCACTGTCCGTGCCGCTGCTCACTGCCAGGATCTCCACCACCGGCAGCACGTCATCCTCATCCGTGGCGGCGATGAGAAAGCCCTCCTTCATTTTCTCCGGTGCGGGCAGCACATGGCCGCAAGTCGCCACCGCGCCGTCCGCGGTGATCGCGTAGCCGCCAGAGAGGTCGAGATGCCACTTCTCGCATTGAGTACATAGATACAGATGCCCCACGCGGATGTGCGCCAGCCGCGCCCGCTGCCAGCGCTCGCGGCTGTTCAGCGGCTTGGTGTCCGCAGGAGGCAGTGAAAGCTCACAAGAGGTGCGGGTGAGCTGTTCGCCCGCTTTTGTCATTGGCAGCAGCTTGCCCGCCTCTCGCAGTTGCTGCGCTTTCTTCAACAGCGTGGCCTGCGAGCCGCTGCCACGGCCTTCTGAATACACCGGCACGCCCGGTGATTGGGAAAAGACCGTGCTGGAGAAGAGGAAGAGACACAAAAGCAGTCGCATGGCACCGCAGGCTAACAAAGCCGCGTGAGCTTCACAAGCCGTCCGGACATAGAAATCATCGACAAGCGTCCCAAGCTGCCTAAATGACCGCCCCTCCAATTCCGCCCATGAACGTTCCGCTCACGGACATCGCCGCCACCATCCGCGCGGCATCACGCATCGCCGTCACCGCCCATGTGCGGCCGGATGGGGATGCCGTGGGTTCGCTGCTCGGCCTCGTTTTGAGCCTGCGCAGCATGGGCAAGCAGGTCACGGCCATTTTGGAGGATGTCGTGCCATCCAATCTGACCTTCCTTCCCGGCACGGACACCGTCATCCGGCCTGATGGCAGCGTGCTCGAGATCGATCTCGCCATCGCGCTCGACACCGCCACGCATGAGCGCATCGGCGAAGGCGTCGTGAAGGCCTTTTCGAATGCTCCGCAACTCGTGAACATCGATCACCACGGCACCAATCCGGGCTATGGCGATCTCGCGCACATCGACACCACCTCGCCCGCGGCCGGACAGATCGTGTATGACCTGCTCGTCGCCGGTGGTTTCCCCATCGACGATGCCGTGCGGCAGAATCTCTTCGTCGCGATTTCGACGGACACCGGCAGCTTTCAGTTCTCCAGCACGAACGCTCGCACGCATCGCATCGCCGCGGAGATGCTCGAGGCCGGGCTCGACACCGCGCGTCTCGCCACGCTTTGCTATCAATCCTTTCCCAAACGCCGCATCGACCTCCAGCGTGCGATGCTCAATGAGATGACCTTCCGCTCCGGGGATCGTATCGCGAGCTGGAATCTCACACAGAAGCTCATGCGTGAGATCCAGATGGAACCTGGCGATACCGAGGGCCTCATCGACACCATGCGCAGCATCGACAGCGTCCTGGCCTGTGTGATTTTTGAAGAGCTCGAGAACGGCAAGATCCGCGCCAGCTCCCGCTCCAAAGATTCTCGTGTGAATGTATCCAACGTGTGTGTGCTCTTCGGCGGCGGCGGGCACCCCATGGCCGCCGGAGCCCGCTTGCGCGGTCCC
>JBKCXA010000825.1:0-2751 GCA_046316935.1 Prosthecobacter sp. | reverse complement strand
TTGGATTCCTTATCATCGTCGATCTTCAATTCAGCTATCTCGCCCTTCGGTCCCACCAGGAAATGCAATTTCAAGATTCCAAAGGATAACTGACCGTTCTTCAGTTTCCGTAACTGATGCCATTTTGCCTCCACACGCTGCGTAACCTGCCTCATGTACAAGGCTTTGAATGTCGTCGGCTCCTGCTGCCTACTCTCATCCGATGACGAGGGAAATGGCACCTTGATCAAGATGGATGGCATTGACAATTTTCTGGCCCTTAAACTATTTGCCAATTTGGGCGGCATTGGCTTGAGCTTGGCGCGCTTGAGTGCCGTTAATGTGATCTGTTCCAGCAAAGTCACATTCCCTTCACTCTCGATGACCTTTGTCTCCTGCACCTTGCCGGTCTCGTCGAGAATCACATGCATCACGAGAAACTCCTTATTAGGTAGATATTTTTCGCGGTTGCTCTCGATGAGCCATTCGAACTTGATCGCCTCCTGCACGTCCTGGGAATATAGATGGCTGGCTGTTTTCAGTTCTTGGTCCGTCGCAGACAACTTTTCTGCCGCACTCCCTGGAGCGGCGAAAGCGATGAGCAAGGCAAGAGCAAGACAACGCATGGGTTAATAGATGAGGACGTTGTATTCGATCTTGAGGCGTTGCTTGTCCATGATGGGCAGCATGTCCATCACCTCGCGCGGCATCGGTGGGATTTCGGCATCGCGGATGGCCCGCACGGTGAACTCGGAGAGCAGCGTGGTCGATTCGCGATCATTCACGATGCGCAGGTTTTCGACCTTCCCCTTTGAATTGACGTAAAACTCCACCTTGAGGCTGCCGGGGCTTACCATATCGCGACGCAGCGCCCGGTAGAGGTGCCACTTCTTCTCCACCTGGCTGGTGACGGCGCGAATGTATTTGCCCTTCGGCGAGCCTTCGGCATCCACGGCATCCTCGGTGCCGCGATTGGAGATGGTGCCCTTGTTCTCGCTGGTGCGGGTGAAGGGCATGAAGGCCTTGTCCTGAGGCTTGGAGGTAGTTCTGGCTACTTCATCGCTCACGGGGATGGCCTTGGGCACGGGCGGGCTATCGGCCACCTCACGCATCTGCGGCTTTTCGGGTGTGGGCGGAGGCGCATCGGGCTCTTTCATCTGCGGCGTGGGCTTCCGCACCTCAATAGGCAGGCGGTTCATGTCCACGCGGGCCAGGTCTTTGTCCGCTTCCTCCATCATTTTCGCCAGGGGTGAGGTCGAAGCGGCCGAAGCAATGCTCTGGGGTTCCGGCTGTGGCGGTGTGGGAGGCTTCGGCGTCGGATCGGGTGGCTTGGGTGGGCTCGGTGGCGTCGGCTGGGTAGCGGCCGTTTGAGGCTTTGGAGGCGTGTTCGGTGCCTTCGGAGCCGCAGCGGCTTTTTTCGCGGCGTCCTCCATGATATCACCATCGCGGTAATCGCGGTTCGCCAGCTCGTTCATCTGGAATTTGAGGCCTTCCGTGGTCGGAACGGGGCTGGTGGCCGTGGGATCGGGGGCCTTGGTGGCGCTGGCCTTGGTATTGCGATCAGAGATGAAGGCCGCGTTCTTGGGTTTCTCACCAGAGGCCTCGTTCTGCGTCGTGCGCATGTAGATCTCCTTCTTCGGCGGCGCCACCGGCGGCTTGGGCACAGGCGGTGGTGGGATGAGCTGATCGGGGAAGATCAGGGTGACCTGCTTCTCGGGAGCCTTTGCCGGCACCTCGGCCGCCTTGAAGTCCCATTTGGTGGGATTGGCAAACAAGGCCGCGAGCAGCAGGAACAGCAGCCCATGCACCAGCAACGAGCCGGCGATGGCGAGGGGCAGCTCTCTGTCTCGGGAGGAGGTCAAGGTTCCAGGTTGAAGGTTTCAGGTTTCAGGTTGAGCGGGTTCGAGGCCAAAGTTGGCTTTTCGACGGGTGTTTCAACTTGGAACGTGAAACTTGAAACCTGAAACTTTCCATCACGGCAGCGGCTTGCCTTCCGGCACATTGGAGGCGGTTTTCTTGTCCTCGGGCTTCTTTTTGCCGGCGAGTCCTTCGGGCTTGGTCATCCGCTGGCCGTCGAGGATGCCGATGTTCACTTTCGCCCCATCGGCGGGGAATGGAATCGGCGTGAGGCAGAGGATCTCGCCCTCCTTGGGCGACTTCGCAGCGCTGGCGGAGACCACGAGGTGCTTCTCATTGCCGAACAGCGGCTCGACGTTCGTGCGCTTCAGCGTGCCCTGCGGGGTGATCAGAATGATCTCATTGCCCGCTCGCACCGCGGACCGCGGGATCAGGTAAACGTCGCTCAAAACATCCCCCTCGATCTCCGCTTCGACAAACTGGCCGATTTTCAGCGGCGGCATGCCATCCGCACGCTTCGCATATGGGTCCATGACCTGCGCCACGGCGGTCGGCTGGCGCGTCTCGGTATCGAGAGAGCTTTCGACGCGGACCACATGCCCTTCCCAGATCACTGGCTTGCCCACATAGGTGGTGCGCAGGTGCACCTTCGTCGCTGCGGGGGTGGTTTGGACATCGCGAAACGGCTCCGGCAGGTCCAAATGCTGGCTCTCACGCTCCGGCAGCGGCAGGCGGATCTCGACGTAGTCAGTGGCAAAGAGTTTACCCAGCGTGGTCCCCTGCCCCACAAACTGGCCCACGTCCGCGGCCTGCTCCAGCACCTGCCCGTCATAAGGAGCACGGATGATGGTGCGCTCCACATCCCGCTTGGCTTTGACGACACGGGCCTCCGCGGCGGCGAGGTCCGCCTGCGCC
>JBKCXA010000824.1:0-3725 GCA_046316935.1 Prosthecobacter sp. | reverse complement strand
CGGCGGTGCTCAGCAACTCCGCGGTGCCAGGGGCGCGGACGACTACCCCCTGCCCGCCACTGCGGCCACCGTGCTCGGTGATGGGGCCGCCAACCCCTGCCTCCCCGAGGTGGCCAAGATTCCGAAGGCGCTCGTGCTCTTTCTCATTCGCGATGACGGCCAGGGCGCCTTTAACAACGGTGCCGGCCGCGCCGACAACGATTACAAGGTCCGCATTGGCAAGCTGCCCATCCCCGGCCGCGGCGTGCTCGACCTCAAAACCTTCGACAAATACCGCGGCAAGATCCCGCCACCTCCCGCCGACGCCTTGAAAGCCGCTCCGTCGCCCGCCACCCCGCCCAAGGCGGATGCGAAGAAAAAAGCCGCCGAGCCCAAAAAGGCCGAAACGCCCAAAAAATGACGTAACCCCGCACCATGGCCAAAAAAAGCTCCAGCTCCGGCGGTTCCGAACTGAATCTCGACTCCCTCATGGACGCCGTGACGAATGTCGTCGGCGTGCTCATGATTGTCTTCGTCGTCATGGCGCTGAACACCGCCCGCGTCGTGCAGAAGATCCTCTCCGACCTCCCGCCGGTCACCGAGGAGGAGCACAAACAGATGAAGGACAAGGTGGATGCGCTCCCGCCGCCTGTCGCCGATCCAAAGAAGCTCGATGAGGAGAAGATCAAGATCGAGACCCAGCTCAAAAAGATCGTCGAAGACCTCAAGACCATCGACACCTCCGATCTGGCTGCCAAGGCCAAGTCGATGGACCTCGACGAATACAAAAAGCAGCTCGAAGCCCGCAAAAAAGAGCGCCTGGAGCAAAAGGCTGCCTCCGAAAAACTCCTCGCCGAGGTCGAGCGACTGAAAGCCCTGCTCGATCAAACACCCATCTATCAACCGCCGCCCTCCAAATACGTCCGCCTGCCGAATCCACGCCCCTATCCCGAGAAGCCAAACGAGACTCGCGTGCTCGTCGCCAAGCAGGGCGTGCTCACCTTCAACCAGCCGAAGTTTGTGCAGCCCATCCTCGACGGCATGGAGAAGGTGAAATCCCAGCTCGAATACCAGCGGGTCGAATACACGCCGTTTGCGAAGCTGATGGAAAAGATCCTCGGCCCCGCCGCAACACAGGCCTGGACACATATCGCCCCCCTTGTCGAACACATGCAGATCGAACAAGCCGCCGAGGCCTACAAAGTCCTCGCCGAGGGCGGCATCACGCCCACGAAACAGCTTCTCGAAGCTGTCGCAGACATTTCAATGAAGGTCAAAGGAGGCAGCTTAGGAGCTGGCATGCCCGTCACCGCTGCCGCCATCGTGGCAGCTATCAAGGGCGACCTCGAATCATGGAACGCCCTCGACACTTCGACGGATCCGGCCACACCTTTCATCAAAGCCACCACCTCCGGCGGAAAGGTCACATTTACCTGGGGCGGCAAGACCAGTGAGGTCAAGGCAAACGGGAAGGATGTGCTAGACTACTTCATAAAGGAGCTCGCCAAGATGGAAGGTGTCGAGGATGCTCGAACGAAGAGAGGCCCGAAAGAACACAAGATCTACGACGGCACCCGCATCGCCGCGCTGCTGCAACGTGCCGCCACCAATCCCCTGCTCACCGGCTCCTACACCTTTGAGGTCGATCCGCAGCCCACGCTCGCCTACATCCGCCTCGCCCTGAAACCCAAAGGCGGCGGTGGCGAGACCGTCGAGGCCCTCAAGCAGCCCAACTCCGCCTACATCCGCCTCCTCCGTGACGTGAAAGCCGATCCCAACGGCGTCGTGCTCTTCCAAGTCATGCCCGATGCCTTCGATGCCTATCTGGAGGCCCGCAAAGTGGCCGATGAGGTCGGCGTGGCCGCCACCTGGGACTTCCTCGCCCGGCTCGACATCAATGTGAACCTCACCGCCTACGAGATTCAGCGCCTCGAACCCGCCGGCACCGCCCGTCCGCGCCCCGGTGGCACCGCTCCCGTCGGCATCGCTCCACCGAAAAAGACCCTCGACTGAGCGTGGTTGGCAGATTTTCGAAGTTACTCTGTAACCTTTCCGTGTCGTCCATCACCATGCAGTTGAAATGCATGCTCCCTGCCCGACCGCTGTGAATGAAGACGCCCTGGATGCCCAGGTGCGGACGTTTTTGGCGGCGAGGACGCTCGTGCAGGCGCACATTCGCTCGCTGGTGCGGGATGCTTCACTGGCGGAGGATGTGTTTCAGGAGGTGTGGCTTCGATTTGAGAAAACGACACGTCACGGCGAGGTGATCGCGAATGTGCCCGCATGGTGCCGTGCCACCGCGCGGTTCGTCGCGCTCGAAAGCTGGCGCAAACAAGCCCGCGAGCAGCCGATGGCCGATCCGGAGTTGCTGGAGCTCATCGACCAATCCCACGCCGAGCAGGAGGCACACTCGGATCACTGGCACGAGCATTCGCAGGCTCTTAATCAATGCATCAATGCCCTGCCGCCGCGCTCGCGTGACCTCATCTCGCTTCGCTATCGTCAAAATATGCCCGTCGCGGACATCGCCGCGCAGCTCGGCCAAAGCTCGGGCAGCCTCAAAACGGCGCTGTGCCGCCTCCGCCTCGCATTGGCGGATTGTGTGCGCAAACGCCTCTCACCCCTCACCGTATCCTGATCCATGAACACGACCCGTTTGGAAGAACTACTCATCGCTCGTGAGGATGGCACCCTCAACGCTGGGGAGCTGGATGAGCTGAAAAGCATGCTGCGTGATCATCCTGAGGCCCGCCGGAGGCTCGTCGAAAGCGATGTGATGGGTGCGGTGGCATCCTCGCAGGCGTTTTCAGAGAATGCCACTGTATCCAAGCCAAGTGCGATGCGGCGGCAGGTCTGGCGTCCATGGTTCGCCGCCGCAGCCGGCATCGTGATTGGCTGCTTCAGCACGACGCTGGTCATGGCTTGGAGCGGCGGCATCCGGCAATTCGGCCTGGCATTGGCCAACATCGGCTTCGAGCAGCCCCAACCCCTGCCTCAGGCGCATCTCGCGCCGGTTTCAGCCCAGTGGGCCGGTATCACCACCGAGATCGTGGAAGGAGGCGGCGTGCGTCCAGCGGCGCGGAACGGCCAACGCATGATGAAGCTCGGCCCCGCGCCGGAGGGAAAAGGCTTCTTTGCCAATCTCATGACCGATCTCACCTCCAGCCGTCCTTTGACTGACAAGCCACTGCAAATCGAGGTCACGGCGTGGTATCACGCCTCGAAGCCCGGTCAAAACGAGCACTACAGCTTGAATGTCGCCACCTTTGGTCAGGACGCGGCAGAGGTCTCCACGCTTTGGGAAAGCACCTGGCTTGACATGCGCGACGCCTCTCTCACCACCACCGGCCGAGCCCTATTTCCCACTGCGCACGAGTCCGGCTGGCACAGCATCACCGTGCGCCTCGATGTGCCACCGCAAGCCCGCACTCTCGTCATCTCCATGGGGGCCAACACGCCCGGTCCCGTCTCGGGCCGCACCGATCATTTCATGGACGACGTGCAGGCCTCGTGGCTGGTGCTGGAGAAACCACAAGCCGTTCCCTGATTCCACCAATCGCAGAGCAGAAATCTAGATCTCCAACGCCGTTTACTCTCCCGATGAAGCCCCCCTTCCTCCTTTTTCTCCTCGCCAGCACGGCCAGCGCCCTCGATTTCAATCGCGATGTGCGCCCGGTGCTCGCGCAGCAGTGTTTTACCTGCCACGGCATGGATGACCACGGCCGCAAAGGCAAGCTGCGCCTCGA
>JBKCXA010000823.1:0-2306 GCA_046316935.1 Prosthecobacter sp. | reverse complement strand
CCACGACGTCGCCGTCTTTCTTCGGCGCTTCGGCGGCACCCGCCTGGCTCGCACCTTCGGGCGGGGCTCCGGCTCCGGAGGCGGCGGCGTTCTTGTAGAGTTCCTCGCTGGCTGCCTGGAATTTGTTCTGAAGCTCCGTGTAGGCCGTCTTGATGGCGTCGGTGTCGTTGCCCTTCAGCGTCTCGCGGACGGTGGCGATCTTCGCCTCGATGTCCGCCTTCACATTGCCCGGGATTTTCTCGCCGAGTTCCTTGAGCTGCTTCTCGCACTGGTAGGCGAGGTTGTCGGCATTGTTGCGGACTTCGGCGGCTTCCTTGACCTTCTTGTCCTCCTCGGCGTGAGCCTCGGCATCGCGCTGCATTTTCTCGACCTCGTCCTTCGAGAGGCCGCTGCTGCCGGTGATGGAAATCTTCTGCTCCTTGCCCGTGCCGAGATCCTTCGCGGAGACGTGCAGGATGCCGTTCGCATCAATGTCGAACGTGACTTCGATCTGCGGCGTGCCGCGCGGCGCCGGCGGGATGCCGTCGAGGTGGAAAGTGCCGAGCTTCTTGTTGTCCTTCGACATCGGGCGCTCGCCTTGGAGCACGACGATTTCCACGCCGGGCTGGTTGTCGCTGTAGGTCGAGAAGGTCTGCGATTTGCGCGTGGGGATGGTCGTGTTGCGCGCAATCATCGAGGTGGCCACGCCGCCGGCGGTTTCGATCGCGAGCGTGAGCGGCGCGACGTCGAGCAGGAGCACGTCCTTCACGTCACCTTTCAGCACGCCGCCCTGGATGGCTGCGCCGATGGCGACGACTTCGTCCGGGTTCACACCCTGATGCGGGTCTTTGCCAGCGAGCTTCTTCGCGGTCTCGACGACCTTTGGCATGCGGGTCATGCCGCCGACGAGCACGAGTTCGTCGATCTTGGAGGCGTCGAGCTTCGCAGCGGCGAGGCAATCACGCACGGGCTTCATGGTGCGCTCAAACAGGCTGTCGCAGAGCTGCTCCATCTTCGCCCGGGTGAGCGTCTTCATGATGTGCTTCGGCCCGGTGGCGTCGGCGGTGATGAAGGGCAGGTTCAAATCGTAGCTCTGGCTGGAGCTGAGGGCGATCTTCGCCTTCTCAGCCTCTTCCTTGATGCGCTGAAGCGCGTCCGGCTGGCCGCTGAGGTCGATGCCGCTGTCACTCTTGAACTCGTTCACGATCCACGTGATGAGCGTGTTGTCCCAGTCGTCGCCACCGAGGTGGGTGTCGCCATCCGTGGCGAGCACTTCGAAGACGCCGTCGCCGATTTCGAGCACACTGATGTCGAAGGTGCCGCCGCCGAGGTCATACACGGCGATCTTTTCGTCGCTCTTCGACTCAAGGCCGTAGGCCAAAGAAGCTGCGGTGGGCTCATTGATGATGCGGCGTACATTCAGGCCCGCGATCTCTCCAGCGGCCTTCGTGGCATTGCGCTGGCTGTCGTTGAAGTAAGCCGGCACGGTGATGACGGCCTCGGTGATGGTTTCGCCGAGTTTGGCTTCCGCATCAGCCTTCAGCTTCGAAAGGATCATCGCGCTGACTTCCTGCGGGGAGTAGGTTTTGGTCTCGCCACCGACCTCAACCTGCACATGCGCGTCGCCATTGCTGGCGGGGACGATCTTGTAAGGCATGCGCTTGTCCGCCTCGGTGAGTTCCGCGAACTTGCGGCCCATGAGGCGCTTCACGGAGAAGACGGTGTTGCGAGGGTTGGTGACGGCCTGGCGCTTCGCGGCCTGACCCACGACGCGCTCGCCGCTCTTCGTGAAGGCGACGACGGAAGGCGTGGTGCGGGCGCCTTCGCTGTTTTCGAGGACCATGGCCTTGCCGCCTTCGAGGACGGCCATGCAGGAGTTCGTGGTGCCGAGGTCAATGCCGAGGATTTTGCTCATGATGGTTGGTTTGGGGGAAAAAGTGGAACTGGAGGTTTTGGTGCCCTTTCCTTGGCTCAAAGCGTGCCAAGTGCCCCCGACGGCGCTGGAAGCCTTGATTTCACGAGCTTCCAGCGTTTCGACCCCGAAAACGCCAAAGTGCCAAACCCTCCAAAACCACCCCAAAGTGCCAGCAAATGGCACAATTGCGCTGGCACTTGGCACTTTGGGGCGGGCTTGGCCCGCATTTCTCACACCCTCTCCAGGCAGCACGTCAGCCTGTGGCCTGTAGGCTAGGCCGTGTTTGAAAACCTGTCGATTGGCGGATTTGGAGAGTTGAAGTAGAAGGGAGAGCCGATGAAAACACAACGCTTTGCATGGTGGGGGCCGCTCAAGCAGCGGCTCAAAAAAATGGTGCGCTGAAAGCGGGAGG
>JBKCXA010000822.1:0-2256 GCA_046316935.1 Prosthecobacter sp. | reverse complement strand
CCTCCCGCTTTCAGCGCACCATTTTTTTGAGCCGCTGCTTGAGCGGCCCCCACCATGCAAAGCGTTGTGTTTTCATCGGCTCTCCCTTCTACTTCAACTCTCCAAATCCGCCAATCGACAGGTTTTCAAACACGGCCTAGCTCCCGAACTCCCTGTCAGCCAGATCTCATCACATTTATTGCCTGTGGCCGAAGCGATTTGGAAGCTCCGCGGAACGTTTGATCCTTCGTGGACAGACGCAGTGCATGATTTCATGGAATGGGTTGACGATGACCTCATGCATGGATGGGACGAACGCGTAGTGCCGTCAGAGATTTCGGGAGGGATTGAATGCATTCTTACCACCGGGCTGTTCCGCAAAGCGGACATGCCCGGGAGGGCGCTGGCCATCGAATTGATGCCCATGCTCTATGATCCCGAAAAGAAAATAGCGGTCTTGGTGCCGCCCAAGTGCTGGCCTGCGTCCTACAAAACCGAATGGCTGACCGAGCTCGACAAAGAGCTCAAAAAAGCCCCGAGCACGGACGAAAAGCGAGATTCATTTACCGCTTTTGAAGTTACCGGCCTGCCTCCGGCATCACTGACCAACCTAGAGGCTGCATTAGAGGAGCTTTGCGAGAAAAACAAAGTCGAGTGCTGCTTTCTGAACACGGGCAATCTTCAGGATAGCGATCGCAAAGACATTCCAGCCTCTGGAGAGCTTCAGTTCTTGGGGAAGTTCTCCCAGTATGAAGCCATCCTTCACACTCTGGGTGATGCCATGGAGCAATCCGTGCCGAAAGAAGAGCGTTCCTCAATCAAGGTCCGCTCCATGAATCTGGCGGAGTTCTTTGAACGCTTCGATTGGTTGCTTGAAGAACTTCGAAGCCGGTCATCTGCCTCGTGATTCCTTATCATTGAGGGAGGGCATTACACACTTTCCCCGTCCCTCTTCAATCGCTCCGCAATGTCACAGACCACCGGCTTGTCCTTGGACGAGTGGCTGAGGAAGACATCGAAGCGGAAATCGTCAGGCATGGCGGGATTCGGGGCAGATTCCCGCCATCCAAGCGGAGCCGCCCGGCTTAGGCAAGAGGGATGGCGTCCTCTTCGAGATTTGTGAGGCCACGCAGTTTCTGTCGCCCCGTTCTTGTCATTCTCTCATCTTGACCGACCAAGCCTGGCCTCATATCCTCGACAGCATGAGCCAGCTAGCCATTCAACTCCCCGCTGAACTTGCCGAGTTCATTCAGAGCACGGTTTCAACCGGTGACTACGCCGGACCGAATGAACTCGTCACTCAGGCGCTGTATGCCTACCGCGACCGCATTGAGCTGGATCGCATGAAGCTTCAACGCCTGCGTTGCGATATCCAAGTCGGCATCGACCAGCTAGACCGCGGCGAGTTTGTGGAGGACTTCGAGGTGGAGAAGTTCCTCGCCGCAAAAAGGAAAGACCACGCCAAAGCTGCCCTTGCCGCGTGAAGCCGGTCATTCGCCGTTCGTTACAAAGTCTTGCCGATCTCGATGAGATTTGGACCTACATCGCTCGTGACAGCGAGTTTCAGGCGGACCGCTGGATTCGGAAGATTGAGGAGCGCATCCAGCACTTGGCTCACCACAACGGAGCGGGCCATCCCCGCCCAGACCTCGCCAGCGGCCTGCGCTGCTCCAACTTAAAGGATCACATCGTATTTTACCGCCCGCTCGGTGAATCCGGCATTGAGGTGGTTCGCATCCTGCACTCCTCGCGTGACATCCAGCCGGACTTCTTTTGATACCTTTCACGAAGTGGTTTGCTCCTCGTGCAATCGCTCGGCGATGTCACGCACCACCGGGTTGTCCTTGGACGAGTGGCTGAGAAAGACATCGAAGCGGAAATCGTCAGGCATGGCGGGACTCGGGGCAGACTCTCGCCATCCAAACGGAGCCGCCCTAACTTGGCCAGAGGGATGGCTCGGCGAAAGAGGGGGCGAAGATGCGATGGCCGCAAAAAACTCAAAAAGGCGCAAAAATGGAGAGGCTCGCCAATTGGGAACAGGCCCACTCTATCCGAGGAGATTCCCCGTGTGGCTAAGAACGTTGCCGCGATGAACAAGGACATTTCCTCGACGGCTGAGGATATGGCCGAAACCAATCCTTTTCGTGTTTTGTGGTCACCTCTACTTTTTCCTCGTTGCACTCTCCTCACGAGAAAAAAGGCCGCGAGCGCCCGTTGTAGCCCGCGCCTATGATCTTCCGCTTTTTCCCTGCCACGCTCGTTCTTGCCTCCTCCACT
>JBKCXA010000821.1:0-2401 GCA_046316935.1 Prosthecobacter sp. | reverse complement strand
TCACGAATACTTCGCCGAGGGCGTGCAGAGTTGGTTCGACAACAACCGCGAGCCCGATCACGATCACAACCACGTCAACACCCGCGCCGAGCTGCTCGACTACGATCCCGGCCTCGCCGCGCTGTGTCGCGAGGTCTTTGGCGACACCGAGCTCAAATACACCAAGCCACAAACCCGCCTCACCGGCCATCTCGCAGGCTACGATCCAAAGACCGCGCCGAAGTTCACCTGGCCGCCGCGTCTCGAAAAGGCCCGCGAACTCATCCGCGCCAAGGCCCGCGCGAGATCCGATGCGGCGAACAAAGCACACCAAACACGCAACCTCTCCGGCTGGACCCTACACATCAGTCCCAAGATCGATGTCGCCGCGTGGAGCAAGGCTTTGCCGCTGCTGAAGGCTCAACTCGATGAAATCATCCGCGTCGTGCCTGCCCAAGCGGTCGCGGAACTTCAAAAAGTGCCGCTGTGGATCAATCCCGAGTATCCGAAGGTGCCACCGCGTGCCGAATACCATCCGGGTGCCGGTTGGCTGAAGGACAACGGCCGCGATCCTGCGATGGCCAAAGGCGTTGAGTTCACCAACGTGCGCATCTTCGAGGCCGAGACACGCCGCATGCCCAACTTCGCCCTGCACGAGCTGGCGCACGCGTTTCACGATCGCGTGCTCGGCTTCGAGAATGCTCAAATCGAGGCCGCTTATCAAAAGGCCAAGGCCGCCGGCCTCTACGACCGCGTGCAGCGCCAGGACAGCGAAGGCCGCAAGCGCCTCGACCGCGCCTACGCCCTCACGAACGCCAAAGAATACTTCGCCGAATGCACCGAGGCATTCTTCACCAAAAACGACTTCTTCCCCTTCACGAGAGACGAGCTGCAAAAGCACGATCCCGAGATGTTCGACCTCCTCACGCAGTTGTGGGGCAAGAAAACTCAACCATGAAACACACACCCCTCGCCGCATTCTTCCTCATGAGCCTGGCCACCGTTTTTGCTGATGATCTGACGGACCTTCAAAACAAGGCCGTCAGCGGTGACGCCGCCGCGCAGCTCTCGCTCGCCATCGCGTTGCGAGAGGCCAACGGCATAACTAAACACGACTCCGAGGCGATGAAATGGGCGCACAAGGCCGCTGATCAGGGAAATGCCGATGCGCAGGACTTTGTCGGCTTTGCCTACCTGCGCGGTGCGGTGGTGAAACGGAATACCGCGCTCGCGTTCGCCTATTTTAAAGAAGCAGCGGATGAATCCGCTCAAGCGGCCTTCAACCTCGGCCAGTGCTACTTCGGTGCCCAAGGCACGCCGCAGGATTGCACGAAGGGCATCGAATGGTGGGAGAAAGCGGCTGCGAAGGGCCACGGACGCGCCGCCGCTGCCGCCGCGATGGCTTATCACGCGGGCGAGGGCATTCCGCGTGATGCAAAGAAGGCACGCCAGCTCGCCGAACGTGCTGCGGAGCTCGGCAATGCCGGTGGGCTCGTGTTTCTCGGTGAGTTGCAGTTTCAATCGGGCGACGTCGAAGCCGCGAAAGCGAACTGGACGAAAGCGTCGAAACTCCAGCCCACCACCGCCACGGGTCATCCTGCCCAACCTTCCGACAACGCCTCCGCGCAGCAAGGCGCGGACCTCTTGAAGCTCATCGAGTATCGCCAGCGCAAGAGCGAGCCAGGCGCGTTCGCCTTCGTGCAGATGCCGCACATCCTTCAGGGATACAACAACTGCGGCAGCACCGCTTGCGCGACGTTTGCGCGCTTCCAAGGCAGCGACATCTGCGGCTGGGACTTCAAAAAGCTCTGCCCCTCGCCTCTCGGCACCGGCACCGACTGGTGGCACCTGCTCGATGCCTCCGCGAAGATCGGCCAGAAGTGGAAACTCGTCACCTACACGCCCGATGACGACGGCTTCGAAAAAGCCACCGCGATGCTGAAGAGCGAACTCGATGCCGGGCGGCCCGTTGTGGTCGATTTCAAATACATCGGCCCGCAATACGCCGGAGGCTTCGCCGGTCACACGCTCAGCGTCTGCGGCTACATCGCGAAAGACGACCTCTACATCCTCTGCAACCCCGCCGTCGTCACCCCCGGCCTCCAACTCATCACCGCCGCCGAGTTGAAGAACTTCTGGCGCTCCGACTACTACGGCTCCAAGGCCAACGCCGTGCTCTCACGGCCTGCGTTTGTCATCGAGACGGCTGGGAAGAAGGACTGAGTTATTGGCAGCAGAATGAAGACAACAGAATGGCCCTGAAACTTGCTCAAAAAACATTCTGCCGTCTTCATTCTGTTGCCAATCCTTTCCCCGCCATGCCCATCCACCCTTCCCTCCACCTCCATTCGGTCTCTGACACGGAGTTTGCCGTGATCGACAAGGCCGTGATGGATTGCGCTTATGCGGCTCACAACAAGTT
>JBKCXA010000820.1:0-7107 GCA_046316935.1 Prosthecobacter sp. | reverse complement strand
CACCGCACCTTGTGCCAATGCGGGCTCGTTCATCAGTCGAAGCAGGCGGGCGTAGCTTTCGCGGAGCTGCTTTTGTTCTTCGCTGGGCGCATTGCGTAGCGAGGGAAGGCTCCAGTAATCGAAGATCGTTGTGCGGGAGTCATCGCCGCCGTGGCCTTCGGTGCCGAGGGCTTGTTCGCCGAGTTCCTGACCGTTGTAGATCATCACCGGACCGCGCCCGAGGCCAAAAAGCAGGCCGCAAACACCGCGGCCGACGTTCATGCCGAGTCCGCGCCACTGCTGCGGGTTTGCGAGGCGCACTTCGTCATGATTTTCGCCGTAGCGCAGGCTGCGATGAAAGCGCGGGCTGTCGCTGATGAGCGCGTCGAGGTCATTCGCCCACTTTGGGCCGTCGTAAATGGCTTTGACGAGATCATAGGTGGGATCGTCATAGACGGCGTCAAAGCCCGCATCGAGCAACGCGTCGAGCACGTTGCCGCTCGTGAGCTTTGCGGGGTCGTTGTCGTAGGCCTCGGCCATGAAATAGGCATCTGCATCGCGTTCACGGGCTTTTTGCAGCGCATAGCGCCAGAAGGGCATCGGGATCATGTGCGCCATGTCACAGCGGAAGCCATCGACTCCGAAATGTTGCCAATAAGCGAGGATCGCGTCCATGCAGCGCCAGGTGCGGTTTTCCGTCGCGTGATCGCCGGAGTGCTCCTGGATGAAATTGATGCCGTAATTGAGCTTCACGGTCTCGAACCAGTCGTTGGAGCTTGGAGACCATGTCGCGGCATTGTTGCCGGTCACTCGGCCAAAATCGTGTTCGAGGTCAAAATGGCCATCGCAGCCGTTTTGACCGTTCGTGGGCAGTTTGAGCGGCGGAGCGCCGAGGCGGAGGTAGTAGAAGTGGTTGTCGGTGCTGAAAAACTGCCCGCGGTCGTCGCCTTCGCCAAAACTCAGTTCAGGCCGCATGTCGCTGCGGTAGGCGCGGGAGACGTGATTCGGCACGAAGTCGAGAATGACCTTCAAACCGTGCTCGTGGCAGCGCCTTACCAATTCGCGGAACTCGTCGAGGCGCTTCGCGGGCTCGATCGCGTAGTCCGGGCACACATCGAAGTAGTCTTTGATCGCATAAGGACTGCCCGCCTGACCTTTGCAGATGTCCGCATCATCCGCCGGTTGCCCGATGGCGCTGTAATCCGTGCGCGTGGCCTGCTGGAGCACGCCTGTGAGCCACACATGCGTGATGCCAAGTTCTTTGAGCGACTTCAGCGCCGTGTCATGGATGTCCGCGAATTTTCCGCAGCCATTCTCCGCCAGTGTGCCGTGCGGTTTGTTCGTGGCGTTCTTATTCCCAAAATGCCGGACCATGAGCTGGTAGATCACCGGGCGCTCCGCGTGAAGGGTGAGAGTGAACGCAAAGCAGATGGCGCAAACAATAGCGCGACAGCAAAGTAGCCATCTCGCTCCGCGAGATGAGCCAAGCGCTCCGCAAGCAGTAGATGGTGGCGACAGACCGAAAGCTTTCACGACTGCGCCAGCGCCAAGCTCATCTCGACGGAGCGAGATGGCTACTTTGCTTCGCGGATCGTCGCGTCTGGGGATTAGCGTGCTCATGCCGGCGACTCGTCCTTCACGATCTGCGTGAGTCCGGCGGCGATGAGCATAAAGACGCCGCCAGTCATGACCGCCTTCATGGAGTCGCCGCCGAACAGGCTGCCTACGACATCGCCCATGAGTAGGGAGATGAGCACCTGCGGAATGACGATAAAAAAGTTAAACACACCCATGTAGAAGCCCATTTTCTCCGCCGGAAGAGCCTTGGACAGCATGGCGTAGGGCATGGACAAAATGCTAGCCCAGGCGATGCCGACGCCGGTCATGGAGATGAGTAGAGATTTCTCCGTGGACATCCATGCGGCACTGAGCAAGCCCACGCCGCCGAAAACAAGGCAGAGGCTGTGGATATGCTTCGCCGCCATTTTCCGCGACATGGCCATGAGTGCGAAGGAGAAGGCAAAACACACGAGATTTGAAACGGCGAAGCAAATGCCAGTCCAGGGGCCAGCCTGATCATTGATGGACTTCCACGCGGCCTCGTTCGCGGGATCACCGCCGTAAACACCGCGTGCGATGGCGGGGGTCCAGTAGATCCACATGCAGAAGAGCCCCATCCAGTTGAAAAACTGCGCCGGGGCGAGCTGGCGCATGACACGCGGCATGGTGGCGATGCCGTGCAGCGTTTCGCGGAACATCGCGCCGACTCCAGCGGACTCACGCTTCCATTTTTCAAAAGCAGCGATGTCCTCCGGTGGTAACTCCGGTGTGGTGAGCACGGTGTATAGCACCGCAAGGAAAAGTGCCGCTGCGCCTACATGGAAAGAGATTCTAACCGCTGTGCTGACCGCACTTCCCTCGGCGCTCGCCGGCAGCTCCAAGAACTGATTTAAGAGCCACGGGAGAGCGGAGGCGATGACTGCCCCGAGTCCGATGAAGAGGCTTTGCACGGCGAAACCGGATGCACGTTGCTCATCCGGCAGCTTGTCACCGACAAAAGCGCGGAAGGGCTCCATGGTGATATTGATCGAGGCGTCGAGAATCCAGAGTAGCCCAACCGCCATCCAAAGCGCGGAGGAGTGTGGCATGGCGACCAGTGCCAGTGTGGAAAGCAGCGAGCCAAAAAGGAAATACGGCCTGCGGCGTCCCAGCCCATTCCAGGTACGGTCACTCAGGTAGCCGACGACGGGCTGCACCAGCAGTCCCGTGAGAGGCGCGGCGATCCACAGCAGGGAAAGCTCTGACTCCTTGGCCCCGAGTGCCTGATAGATGGAACTCATGTTGGCCATCTGAAGGCCCCAGCCGAACTGGATGCCCAGGAAGCCGAAGCTCATGTTCCAAATTTGCCAGAAGGAGAGACGCGGTTTGCTCATGCGGGCGCGAGTGTCTCTTTTTGAACTCGTCTGGCAACCGTGGCGGCTTGTTCAATTAGCCAAGCAAAGCTCAATCCTCCTTCAACTTCCGCCGCAGGGTGGCGCGGTTCATTTTGAGGGCGGCGGCGAGGCGGGTGGGCTTTTGATCGAAGCGTTCGAGGAGCGTTTCGAGCATGCTGGCCTCGACGGTTTCGAGCAGGTCGTCGTAGGCGGGCATGCTGTCGTCCTCGCCGGTGGTCTTCTGGTCGAGCCAGGCGGCGAGCGAGCGCTTCATGCTGTCTTCGAGATGGTTCGAAGGCTCGCTGGCGTTGAGGTGGGCGGGCAGGTGATGCGGCAGGATGGTGTTGCCACCGCAAACGGCCACGGCATGGGCGAGCGCGGTTTGCAGCTCGCGGACATTGCCGGGCCAGGCATGCGATTTGAGCGCAGCGAGAGCCTCGGCGGAGAGCGCGAGATCGCCCGTGCGCGAGGCGGCGAGGGCAGGGATGTCTCCGGTGCGCTCGCGGAGCGGTGGGAGGAGCACGCGGAGCACAGCGAGGGCGTAAAACAAATCTTCGCGGAAGCTGCCCTCGGCCACTTTGGCGGCGAGATCCTGGCTGGAGGCACTGAAAAGCCGTGCGCGGAGTTTTCCAGAGGTGATTCGATGCATGAGCACGGCCTGCAAAGGCTTGGGCCAGGTGCTGATCTCATCGAGGAAGAGCACGCCCTCGGCGGCTTGATGGATGGCGTCGTCGAGAGCGGCCTCGGCTCGCTTTTCGGGCCATTCATCGGCGCGGAAAACCGTGAGCGGTTTGTCCGCACGGGCGCTGTGACGGTGGATGACCTCGGCGGCGAGGCTTTTGCCGCTGCCGGGCGGGCCTTGCAGGAGCACGGGCGTGTCACAGCCGCTGGCTTGAGCGATGGCGGAAAAGGCTCGCTGCATCGGTTCGCTGGTGCCGATCATGGTCGTTTCGCTGTGTGGCGCGGCTTTCACCGGCGCGAAAACCTCGCGGATGGTCCGCTGGATGGCGGCAAGGTCGAGCGGCTTGAGGAAATACTCGCGTGCGCCGAGTCGGCGGGCCTCCAGCGCGGTATCGAGCGTGCCGTGCGCGGTGATGATGATGACGGGCGGCGGCTTGGGCAGCTTTTGGATCTTCTCGAGCACCTTCAGCCCGCTGATGTCCGGCAGGCCCACATCGAGCAGGACGAGTGAAAAAGGCTGCGTGGCGAGCTTGTCGATGCCGCTTTGACCTGAGGCGGCCACAACGGGTGTGGCATCGAGGCGGCGAACGACCGTCGAGAGCGCGGCGGCGAGGGCGTATTCGTCTTCGATGATGAGGATGGAAGGGCTCATGCGGGGGAGGGGAGTGAGACGGAGACGATGGCACCTCCCTTGGGATCATTTTGTAGCGAGAGGCAGCCGCCGTGCGCTTCGATGATGCTGGCGACGATATTGAGGCCGACACCCATGCCGCCTTCTTTTTCGGTGTAAAAAAGCTCGGTGCCTCGGGCGAGTGCGGCTTCACTGAAACCGGGCCCGGAGTCGGCCAAGGTGAGCAAGAGGCTATTGTCGTGTTTTTCGGCCTTGATGCGCAGTTTGCCGCCGCGTGGCATGGCCTGGATGGCGTTGATGACGAGGTTGCGGATGGCTTGCGAGAGGCGTTGGAGATCGCCTTGAGTCCAAAGGGGACGTTTCAGGTCCATTTCGATGTCAACCCCGGAATGCCGTGCTTGAGCTTCGAGGCTGGTTGTGACCTGTTGAATCGTTTCGGCCAAATCGAGCCGCGAAAGCCTCGGCGGCACGGGATTGGCGAGGTGCAGCCATTGATTCACGAGGCCGGAAATGACTTCCGATTCGCTTTGAATGAGCTGCACGGCCTGGGTGTCCTCGACATTGGATGGCGTGATGAGCTGCGCGTGGAGCTGGATGGAAGCGAGCGGGTTCTTGATGTCGTGCGCGAGACTGGTGGCGACGCGGCCGAGCATGGCGAGACGCTCGGTTTGTGCCCGTTTTGAGCGTTCGCGGGCGAGCAACCAGCCGACGAGGGCGGCCACGAGCCAGAAAGCGAGGAAGGCATTTCGCGTGGCCGCGTCCCGCAGCGAGAGTTGTGAGGCGACGGGTGGTCGCGTGAAGATCATGTCGTTCTTCGCATCGAGCCGGATGACGAGCGTGTCGTCGTTCATGGCGGTGCCTTGGCCGGCTTCGGTGAATTCGATGCGCATGCCGAGAAGCTGTGCGAGATCACCAGCCAGCTTTTCACTTCGCGGGAGGTTCATGCGGCGGACAAACTCCGCAACGGCCTGCGCGAGAGCTTGCAACACCCGCGAAGACTCCTCACGCTCTCTTTGCCTCAACCAGGCCAGCAACAGCAACGACCCCGCGATGACAAACGCGAGGTAGCCGAGGCCGAAACGCCAGGATTTGGGCAAGAAGGACACGCCGCGAGCATGGAGGCGGATGAGGCGGGGTGTCAATGCACCTGCGATCAAGCTTTCCGCCGACGACGAAGCATCGTGCTGCCGAAGCCAGCCATGAGGAGGAGCGCCCGGCCGGGCTCGGGAGTGGCCAGGAAGACCGAGTCGAGGTAGAGAAGACCGGAGGGGATCGAAATGGCCCCCTCCAGGCTGTCGTCAGGCGGGGTGATGTTGCTGGCGGCTGCCTCGATGAAGAACGAGAAACCGCCCGAGGTCATGTTCCAGTCTGCAATGTTGGTGGTTCCAAGCAGGGTGGAACCGGAGCCGAAATCGTAGAAGGCGGCGATGATGCTGGTGTTCGGGTTAAATTGCATGGAGATTGTGCCGGTGAGCGGCCCGGTGCTGAGCCCGCCTTCGATGACCTCGTCGAGATCCACGTCGTTGGTGCGTTTGGCAAAGCGGGCACCATGAATGACCGAGCCGAACGGAGAGCCTGCCACAAAATTGAACTGGGCGCGGTCGGCGGCGTCCACGGTGCTCACCACATTGAGGCTGAGATCAATGATGTCGCCGGAGCCGAAGGGGCCGAAAAGCGCGGTGTCACCAGAGAAAACATCCGCAGCGAAGCTCCAGGCGCTGTTGTAGGCGGCGGTCTGCTGATGCTCCCAGCGCACATTGTGAGAAGCGCCGACGAGAGCACCGGATGTGGCCACCTCGACGCGGCTCTGGGCGCTGTTTGCCTGCAGAGCGAGGTTCCCCGAGCTGGTCGGGGTATTGAAATTCGTCGCCCCGAGAGTGGCCCCATTGAAATCATCCACCCAGACGGCGGCAGCCACATTTCCGGCGAGGAGCATCAGAATGATAAAGGGTTTCATGAGAGATGCAAAAATACAGCTCATGTGTTCATGGTCGTGGTGCGGGCAAGCGGATTGTTCTCAAAAACTTTCGTTGATTCACTAGCAGGCGATGCCAGCGTGGATACGCAACCCCACCCACTTACTCATCATGGCCAGCGAAGCAGTCATCACCCTCACCGAAGCCAATTTCGACTCTGAAATCTCCTCCTCCAACGTGCCCGTCATCGTGGACTTTTGGGCACCTTGGTGCGGCCCGTGCCGGATGCTGGGGCCGATCCTCGACGAACTCGCCACCGAGCAGGCCGGGAAGGTCAGGATCGGCAAGGTCAATGTGGACGAGGCTCCCAATCTCTCGGCCAAATTCGGCGTGAGGTCGATTCCGATGCTTGTTTTCATGAAGGACGGCGCTGCGAAAGACTCCGTTGTCGGCGTTCAATCCAAAGATGCGCTGATGAAGCGCCTCGCCGCGCTCGCTTGAGCTGACCGTCAGAGCCGATTCTCCACAAAGCCATGAGCCCGGGCTCATGGCTTTCTTTTTGCGTTGATGCCTGGCACAAAAAGGAACCGCCGGGGAGTTTCCTCCCCGGCGGTCCGGTTTGAACGTGTTGTCAGCTAAACAAGGCTGGTTCCGTTCCGGGCTTCAAGCCCGTGCGGGATTACGAGCCGGCGTCATACTTGACCTGGCCATTGTCGTTGTCCCAGCTAAGGTAGCTGGCAGCCTTGGTTTCTTCATCGTCGTCGATCGGGCCGGAGGTGAAGACCTTGCCCTGGAAGGCGCCGTCGGTGGGGCTGATGCCGGTTTCGGCGGCGTCGAGCAGGTTCTGGCCGGTGGTGGAACCGGAGAAGGTGTGGGAAGCACCAGCGGCGATGGCGGCGTTCAGGACGGAAGCGACCGTCTGAGCGTTGCGCTTGGCGGCGGCGTCACGAGCGCTGTCGTTGAGGTT
>JBKCXA010000819.1:0-4059 GCA_046316935.1 Prosthecobacter sp. | reverse complement strand
CGCTGCTGCGCGATGAGCCATTTCACGGCTTTTTCGACCGCAGCCTTCACCTGGGGGGAGATGAGCTCCGCTTTGGGAGATTGAGCGAGCACGCCGCAGGGCAGGCTGAGGGCGGCGAGGAGGCAAAGGAACGATTTCATCGTGAGGCGTGGCTGAAACGAAGGGTCGAAGCCGGATTATGCGCTCATCCAGGGGATTTGCGGCTCGCCCTGGAGCTGCTTCCAGTTGTTGTAGGCCAGCATGCCAAAGAACATGGGCGTGAAGAGTCCATAGCCGAGATACAAGAAGCCTGCGGCCAGCACGATGGCGCACACGAAACTGATCCGCAGGGCGAGGCGGGGCTTGCCGGTGATGGCGGAGCAGAGCTTGCCGCCATCGAGCGGCAGGATGGGCACGAGGTTCAGCAGCGCCCAGAAGATGCTCACAAAGATGAACTGCACCCCGAGATACACCAGCCAAGCCGAGGGCGGCTGCCAGATGCCCATGGCGAAGTAAACCGCCAGTCCGGCGGCGATTTGCAGCCCTGGACCCGCGGCGGTGACCAGGATGTCCTCCCAGCGGGAGAACCACCGGCTGCCCTGCGCATAGCCGCCGAAGGCGTAGAGCACAACCTGCACGCTCCGGTCGCCAAATTTTCGCATGACCGAGGCATGCCCTAGCTCGTGAATGAGCACCGAAAGGAAGGCTGCGAGCATGAAGGCCACCAGCGCATGCATTTGCGCAGTATTTCTGGCACCGTCCGCACCTCCCAGGAGGGCGGTGCTCAGCCAGAACATCCAGTGGACAGTGATGGGGAAGCCAAAGAGAGAAAAACGCAGCATGAGAAGGATCAGAGCATTCATGCCGTTGGAGGGAAACTTCAAATCCCATGCGCCTCATTCTCCTCGCCACCGCCTTTTCCCTCCTCTCCGCCCGGGCGGAACTCACCACCGAGCAGCAGCAGGTCCCGCTGGAGGTGATGCCGGGCGATGCGAGTGCCGCGAAGATCGTTCTCCTCGCAGGAAGTCCGAGCAACAAGCCGGGCCAGCATGAATACTTCGCCGGATGTGCTTTGCTCCGCGAGTGGCTGGCGGCGGTGCCGGGCGTGGCGCCGGTGATGGTGGCGGATGGTTGGCCGAAAAACGAGGCGGTGCTCGATGGTGCCCGTGCCGTGGTCTTTTTCATGGATGGCGGCCCGAAGCTGCCCTTCCTCACGCCGGAGCGTCGGGCGAAGGTGCAGGCGCTGGCGGATGCCGGAGCCGGTTTCATCGTGCTGCATCAGGCCGTCGATTGCCCGGCGGACCTCGCACCCTCTTTTAAAGAGTGGTTCGGCGCGGCCTTCCAGCCGGACATCGGCTGCCGCGGGCATTGGGATGTGAAATTCGACTCCGTCAGCTCCCACGCCGTCACCAGCGGCATGAAGCCCTTCGAACTGCTGAAGGATGGCTGGCTCTACAACCTCCACTTTGCCGAAAAAGGCGTCACCCCGCTCCTCGCCGCCCAAATGCCCGATACCAGCCGCAAGACCGAGCATGCCAAATCGCATGCCGGCCGGGCCGAAACCGTCGCCTGGGCCTTCGAGCGCCCCAATGGCGGTCGCAGCTTCGGTTTCACCGGCTGCGATTTGCATGCGAGCTGGGCCGTGCCCGAGCAGCGCCGCATGCTGGTGAACGCCCTGCTTTGGTGCTCAAAACTGCCCGTCCCCGCCACCGGGGCCGCCACGGATTCCCCCGTCGAACTCGCCAAAAACCTCGACCGGAAGATTTTCACGCCGAAGGCCAAAAAGCCCGCCGCGGCCGCCAAACCGGCCGCGAAGTAAGCAACAGCATCCTTCCCGTCCCTTGGGTCCCTTTCGTCTTTTGGGTCCCTTCAAAGCTCCGCCGCCCCCAAAGCCTCACCCCTTGGCTTTCAGGACCTCCGAATGGTTTAGATTCATTAAAAACTTGCGGTTTACTCTAAAATCCATAATTATTGGGCTGAATATTCAAATTTCAGTCCTCGGATGCTTCCCCTTATTGACCAAATCCTCGCCACCGCTGGCTGCGGTGACTCGCCTGCTGTTCGGCAGGCCGTTGAGGATGCGTGCTTCAACCAGACCTCCTTTGTCGATGCCGTGCTGGATTGCGAAGGCGTGCGCGAACGGGATTTCCTCATGGCACTGGCCAAAACGCTCACGCTGCCGTGGTGGGAACCCAAAGAGGACGACAAGCCCGCCGAGGCTGGCATCCGCCGCCTGCTGCCTGCGGAGATCGCCTTGAGGCATCGTTTGCTGCCGCTTTTCACCGAGCAAGCCGAAGGCGGCGAGCAAGAGGACACTCCGCGCACGCTGCACATCGCCACCTTTGATCCGCTGAACCTCGTCGCGCATCAGCGGGTGGCCGCGAGCCTTTCGATGCCCGTCGTGTGGCATGTGGGACCTCGCACGCGCATCGTCGAGGGCCTGCAAAAGCTCTACGGCCTCGGCGCAGATACGTTTGAGAAGATCCTGCGTGGCCGGGCCGATTGGGGCTCCGAAGATCTAAAGGACGAAGTCACCGTGCTCGATGAACCGGAGGACGAGGAAGCCAGCGTGGTGCGCTTTGTGAATCAAATCATCCGCCGTGGCCTCGATCAGCGTGCCACGGACATTCATGTGGAGCCGCAGCACGACCGCCTGCGCATCCGCTACCGCATTGACGGCCGCCTCGAAGAGCTGCCGGTGCCAGAGAACATCAAATCACTGCAAGCCTCCGTCATCGCCCGCCTGAAGATCATGGCGCGACTCGACATCGCGGAGAAGCGCCTCCCGCAAGACGGCCGCATCAATCTCGAACTCGATGGCACGCCCATCGACGTCCGTGTCGCCACCATTCCCTCGGTGGAAGGCGAAAGCGTCAGCCTACGTCTCCTCGCCCAGCAGCAGGTCACGCTCAATCGTCTCGGCCTCACCGACACCATCCCCCCCGACATCGACGAGCTGCTGCGCCTGCCCAACGGCATCATCCTCATCACCGGCCCCACCGGCAGCGGTAAATCGACCTCGCTCTACGCCTTCCTCACCGAGCTAAATCAAACGCATCGCCGCATCGTCACCATCGAGGACCCGGTGGAATACAAGATGCCCGGCGTCGTGCAGATCGCTGTGAAGCCCGAGATCGGCCTCACCTTTGCCGCCGGCCTGCGCAGCATTCTCCGTGGCGATCCGAACGTCGTCATGATCGGGGAAATGCGAGACCTCGAGACCACCGAGATCGCCGTGCGTGCCGCGTTGACCGGTCACCTCGTCTTGAGCACGCTGCACACCAATGACGCCATCGGTGGCATCTCGCGTCTCATTGACATGGGCGTCGAGCCCTTCCTCGTCAGCAGCGCCGTGCGGGCCTTCTTTGCCCAGCGCCTCGTGAGAAAGCTCTGCCCGCATTGCAAAGCGCCCGCCGAGGTCGAGGAGAGCTACTTGCGATCCATCGGCTTCCCCGTGCAGGCACGCGGAAAAATCATGCGCGGCACCGGTTGCGAAGCCTGCCGTGGCAGCGGCTTCCAGGGCCGCCTCTCGATCTACGAAGTCGTCCTCGTCACGCATGCCTTGCAGCATCTCATCAACAGCCGCGCCCATCCCGCCGAGTTCATGAAGCAGGCTCTCAAAGACGGCTACATCCCCATGCGCGGCTACGGCTTCCAAAAAGTCCTCTCCGGCGAAACCACCATCGAAGAGGTCCTCTCCGTCACCGCTGCCGCCGAACGCCACGCACCTTCTCCGGCCACTCCTATCGTCGCCGCACCTCCCACACGCCTCGCGGCTTAACCATTCTCCATTTTCAGTTCCTCCATTTTCAGTTTCCCCATGCCTTTGTTCACCTACAGCGCCCTCGGCCCCTCCGGTATGATCACCGGAGAACTCACCGCGTCCGATCGCGGCGAGGCCTTTGCGTTGCTCGGGAAGAAAAAAATCCAGCCCATCAAGCTCGAAGCCGCTTCCGAGGTCCAAACCACCTCGAAAGCCAAAACCAAAGCTTCCGCCGAGCCTCTTCCAGGCGGCCTCATCAAGCTCAAGCTCGCCCAGGTCGTCCTCTTCATTGAAGAACTCGCCGATCTCGTCAGCGC
>JBKCXA010000818.1:0-13618 GCA_046316935.1 Prosthecobacter sp. | reverse complement strand
GGCGTATGCTTCACTGATTCGCGATTTGAAGCGTCACGGGCTGCTCGCGAGCACGCTAGTGGTGTGCGGAGGCGAGTTCGGACGCACGCCCAAGATCAACAATCTCGGCGGTCGCGATCATTGGCCGACGGGTTTCAGCATGCTGGTGGCCGGTGGCGGCTTTGCGGGAGGTCGCGTGATCGGCTCCACCGATCCGCAAGGCGTGAAAAAAGACCCCGAGAAGCCCATTTTTGTCGAAGACCTCCACGCGACGGTTTTGTACCTTTTCAGCATCGACTACGCCAAGGAACTGATGACGCCTGTGGGCCGCCCGATGGCCCTGAGCAAAGGGGACGTGGTGGAGGAGCTGGTGGCGGGCTGAGTCAGCGCCTCGGCGTGAATTCCTCGCGGAAAAGGATCTGCATTTGCGAAGGGCTTTTCTGCGTGAGGATGGCCACGCCGATGGCCTGATCACCATACCAGCCAATGCTTTCGATGCGGAGGGTTTGGCCTTGGATGATGAGCAACGAGGCGGCGGGATGGTTCTGTGGCAGGCCGAGGATTTGCATGGCCTCCTGCGGCGCGGTGATGGGCTGGTCGTCCTTTGTGTGGTGGATGCCGTCGCGGCCATCGCGGCGCTGGATGAGGCGCTGGGCCATGACGGGATTAGCCCCGGTGACGACGGCGATGACCTCGGCATTGGCTTCATTCACATCGAGCTGGCCGCTGCCATACACGGTGAAGAGCTGTCGCCAGCCGGGATAGGCGGCGTTGAGCTTTTCGATGCCGGCGACCATGTCGATCTCCTGCATGCTGCGAAAACGGCGGTTGAAGGGGCGGTTCGGGAAGCCGGCTTGTTTGTAATCGAGGGCCTCGGCGCTGTCGGGACGGCGTTTGAGGGCGTCTTCGTCGATCCAGTCCATCAAAGCGGCGACGAGGCCCTGGGCAGCACCGGGTTGCATGCGAAAGTTTTGGAAGATCTGCTCGAGTCGCGGGGCGTTTTGATCATTGAGCAGCATGTTGATGTTCAGCCGGCTCTCCTCGGTGGTCATGATGGCGCGGTAACCCTCGCTGCCGTCCTCGCTTTGATACTCGAGCAGCGGGTCCATGGCGGAGACGACGGGATGGGCGGCGATGGAAATGCCGCGCTCGGCCATGCGGCGGGCTTTCAGAAGGCCGGTGCGGTTGGCGAGTGCCTGGTCGTATTGCGACGAGGTCAGCACCGTGGTGGCGACCGCAAAGGCGAGCAGCGTGATGACGGCGAGCACGATGAGCAGCACGGAGCCGTGCTGGCTGGATGTACTCGGGCGGATGACCATGGCAGAGCGTGGCAGAATCGGCAGACGGACGCAAGATGAAGGCTTGCCGTTGTGGACGCGGGCCGATACACTCGCGAAAAACCTTTCCTTCGTATGAGTTTGCTCCAAAACGCTGCCCAACGTTCCGGCATCGCCGATGCGGAAACCTTCACCGTGGCCGCGCAGCAGGCGCTGACGGGCGGGCAGGCCTTCTTTCGTGATCTCATCGACCGCACGCGGGTGGATGAGCGCTCGTTTTTGCATCATTTGGCCGAGGATATGAAGTGGCCATACCTCGAAGCGGCGCAAACCGATCCGACCTCAGCGGCGGAGTTGAAGGGCATCATCCCGGCGCGATTCGCGGTGAAGCATCAGGTGCTGCCGGTGCGCTTTGATTCGAGTGCGCCGGAGAGTGCGGATGAGAAGGAAAAGCATGCCCGCCGCACGCTGGTGATCGCCTGTCATGATCCGTTTGATCTGGTGGCAAGGCAGGCGGTGGCTCGTCGGGCGACGATGCCGGTGCGTTGGTGCCTTTCGCCGCAGGCCGAGGTGCTGGCGGGCTTGCAGGCGCTCTACGGCGTGGGTGCGGATACCTTTGAAGACCTTCTGAAAGGCCGTGAGAACACGACGACGGAAAATGCTGACGAGGCGAATGTGATCGACGCGGACAGCCCGGATGCCTCGGTGGTGAAGTTTGTGAACCAAATCATCCGCGAGGCGTTGTCGCAACGTGCGACGGATATTCACGTGGAGCCGCAGCCGGACAGCCTGCGCATTCGCTACCGCGTGGACGGCATCCTGCACGAGGTGCCGGTGCCGGAGAACATCAAGCAGCTCCAGTCGTCGGTGATTGCCCGCATCAAGATCATGTCGAAGCTCGACGTGGCGGAGCGTCGCCTGCCTCAGGATGGTCGTATCAACCTGAAGGTGGAGAATCAGTTCATCGACGTGCGTGTGGCGTGCATCCCGAGCGTGGAAGGTGAATCGCTCAGCCTGCGTCTGCTGGGCCAGGAACGCTTCACGCTCGGCAAGCTGGGCATGAGCGAGGACTACCGGCAGAAGATCGATATGCTGCTGAAGAAGCCGAACGGCATCGTGCTGGTCACTGGGCCGACGGGTTCCGGTAAATCGACCACGCTGTACACCTTCCTCAGCGAGCTGAACAAGGTTGAGCGCCGCATCGTGACCATCGAGGACCCGGTGGAAAACAAGCTCGCGGGCATCGTGCAGATCGCGGTGAAGCCGGAAATCGGCCTGACCTTTGCCGCTGGCCTTCGAAGCATTCTCCGCGGCGATCCGAATGTCGTGATGATCGGGGAAATGCGTGATTTGGAGACGGCGGAGATCGCGGTGCGTGCGTCTTTGACCGGTCACTTGGTCTTTTCGACGCTGCACACGAATGACTCGCTCGGCGGCATCACACGTCTGGTGGAAATGGGCATCGAGCCCTTCCTCGTGAGCTCCTCGGTGCGTGCCCTGATTGCCCAGCGTCTCGTGCGTGCGCTTTGCGAGCAGTGCCGCCGTCCGGCGAAGCATGATTGGGAGGAGTTGAAGGCTTTTGGCCTCACGGTGAATCCTAGCGACCGCCTTTTCAGCGCTGCCCCGGGTGGTTGCAAGGCCTGCAGCAACACGGGTTACCGCGGTCGTCTGGCCATTTATGAGATTGCCCTGCTTTCCCCCGCGATGGCGCATCTGGTGACCAAACGGGCTTCCGAGGCCGAAATGATGAAGCAGGCCCGTTCGGAGGGCTTTGTCACGATGCGCGAGTATGGCTGGCGGAAGGTCAAAGAAGGCCTGACCTCAGTGGAGGAGGTGTTGCGGGTCACGAGTGAGGATGCGGCTTGAGGTATGCTCGTCGGCGGAACTGTTCAGGCGAGCACAAGGGACCGTTTTCGGCCGAAAATGATGTCATTTTCCTTCGTTTACAGGGAGGCCTTGGCTGAGAGCTTGCCTAAATTCACAAAAAAGTGCAGAATTCTCTAATTAGAGGCGGCTCAAACCGTTCCGAATGTGGCAACACTCCCCTGCTTCACGCCCTTTTTCACCCATACCTACCATGAAACAAACAACAAAACTGCTCGGCAGCGTCCTTTTCACGGCGCTGTTTGCTGGTTCCGCTCTGGCGGAAATCCGCACTTGGACAGACGTCCGTGGCCGTCAGGTCACCGCGTCCTTTGTCAGCCTCGAAGCTGATAACATTACCCTCCAGACAGCGGATGGTAACATGCACCGCTTCCCGCTTTCGAATCTCTCCGCGGAAGATCAGGCGCTTGCCAAGAAAATGCAGTCTGCTGCTCCTGCCGCAGCTGAAGCTGGGGCGGAAGGCCAGCCTGCCTACCTCGCGAATGCCACGGTCGCCCAAGCCGCCTCCGCCATTGACCGCTTGGTGGCCAAAGGCCTCGTGCGTGCCAACCCAGAGCGTGTGAAACTCGGCAAAGCCCCGATCACCAATTTCAACGCGCCTTGCAATGACGAGCAGTTTGTCCGCCGCGTGTATCTTGACATCGCCGGCCGTATTCCGAGCCACGATGAGGCGGTGGCATTCATCAAAAACCCGGCCAAGGACAAGCGTGCGAAGCTTATCGACATGCTTCTCGACAGCCCCGGCTATGCCAGCAACATGTTCAACTACCTTTCCGAAATGCTCCGCGTGAAGGACGATTTCGGCAATGGTGATAATGTCCGCGGCGTCCCATACATTAACTGGCTCCAGCAGCAGATCGCCAAGAACACCCCTTGGGATAAGATCACCTTCGACATGCTGACCGCCACTGGCAAAATGTGGGACAAGAAAGAAGACGGCACCTACAATGGCGCAGCAGGTTACCTCCTTCGTGACTCGGGCATGACGCTCGACAATCTCGCCAACACGCTGGCCATCTTCCTTGGCACGGATGTGGCATGCGCTCAGTGCCATGACCATCCTTTCGCGGATTGGACCCAGCGCCAGTTTTACGAAATGGCTTCTTTCTTTGGAGCCACGAGCACCCGCTACCAGCGCCGGGCCCAAGGCAAGCGCAAGGGCAAGGATGGCATGGAGATGGAGGATATGAGTGTCAAGCTCAAGCCTGAGATCGAAAAGTTGCTCCAGAAGAGCGGACTGAGCGAAATGGAAATCAATCGCATCGATAATGGCCTCGGTAACTTCATTGGAGCCAATCGTTATTCTATTAATGATCTCGAAACGAACACGCTCAAGCTGCCGCACGACTACAAGTACAAGGATGCAAAGCCCGGTGACATGGTCGAACCCAAGTTCGTCGTGTGGAGCAAGGACGACAAGAGCCTTCCCGCCTACAAGCAGAAGACGAAAGATGCCGAAAATCTTCGCCTTTCGTTTGCCAACTGGACCACCCACCCAACGAACCCTCGTTTCGCGATGACCATCGCCAACCGCATGTGGAAGCGTGCTTTTGGCCAAGGTATTGCTGATCCGGTGACAAATCTTGATGACCTGAATGCTTCCGCCAACCCCGAGCTTTTGAAACACATCGCGGCGGAAATGGTTCGCCTGAAGTTCAGCCTAAAAGATTTCATGCGTGTGATCTACAATACGCGTGCCTACCAGTCTGAGGCCACCACTGAACACATCGCCATGGGGGAGCCCTATTACTTCCAGGGCCCCTTGCTCCGCCGTATGACGGCTGAGCAGGCCTGGGATTCTTACATGACCCTTGTCCTCGGTGATGCGGACAAATACAAGAAGCCCCTCGAAGACCTCTACAGTAAGTCCATTGATCTGGACCTCTACAATCCCAAGCTCGATGCCCAGACGATCCTCATGAAGTATGATGCCTACCGCAAGATGGGTGAGAAGGAACGCGCTCTCATGGGTGGTGGTCTCGCCGAAGCCGGCGGTGACATGATGATGGAAGGCACCTCCAAAAAATCCAAGGGCAAGAACGAAGACTCCGGCATGATGATGGAAAATGCCTCGCTGAGCTATGGCGGAATGGTCCTTCGCCGTGCTGCCGAGCTCGACATGCCTGCACGTCCCGGCCACTTCCTCACCGAGTTTGGGCAGTCTCCGCGCAATCTGATTGATGGAAGTTCCAAGATCGGGTCCGTGCCCCAGGTGCTCATGATGATGAACGGCGCTGCCCAGGGAATGCTCACTAACAATGACTCCCTGATTTTCAAGACCATGGAGAAGGTCAAGTCGCCGTCCGAAAAAGTGGAGGCTTTGTTCATGTCAGTTCTGAATCGTCGCCCGACTCTCAGCGAAAAAGACATCGCTCAGCGTGCCCTTTCCAGTGGTGATGATGGCTACGCCAACATGATTTGGGCGCTCATCAACACACGCGAGTTTATCTTCGTTCAATAATCCCCGCCTTCTCGAATTTTCTCAACACACATCAACACCACAACTATGAAAACCGAACTGAACAAGCTGTCGCTCAACTCCCGTCGTGAGTTTATGATGCGCGCCGCACAGGCTGCTCTTGGCGTCACCGTCATGCCTGCTTTGAACCTTAAAGCTGCGGAAGCCGCATCCAAATCCGGCCCCGGAACCCCCGGCTTCGGCAAGGCCAAAAACGTCATCTTCCTTTGGATGGGCGGCGGCATGACCCACATCGACACTTGGGATCCTAAAACCGGCTCCACCAAAGGCCCCACCGATCCCATCAAAGGCAAGGGGCAGATCGACTATCTTGGAGGCACCATGGAAAACATGGCCAAGGTCTCTGATAAGATCTCCATCATCCGCTCCATGTCCTCCAAGACGGGTGTTCATGAGGCGGGCACCTACATGATGAAGACCGGATATGAGCCGCGCGGAACCATCGTCCATCCGAGCATGGGCGCTTGGGCCTCCCACTTCCTCGGCCGTATCAAGGGAGTCACCCTGCCTGACAGCGTCGTCGTGAACAGCGGCAGCGCCTACCCTGGCAGCGGCTTCTTCCCGCCAGCCATGAGTCCTATCCCGATCTCCAATCCTGAAACGGGCCTCCAGAATATCCGCCCCACGACTTCTGAGAACCAATTCAAGAAGCGTATTGACCTCATGAACGAGTTTGACACGGCCTTTCGCAAAAAATTCCAGTCGGAAGATGTGAAGGCCTATTCCGAGTTTTATGATGAAACCATGAAGCTCATGAAGAGCGAAGACCTCAAGGCCTTTGATCTCTCCGGTGAATCAGCCGCCACGCGTGAGAAATATGGCCGCACGCAGTTTGGTTCTGGTGCGCTCCTTGCCCGCCGCCTCGTTCAGTCGGGTGTTCGCTTCGTCGAAGTGCAGACAGGCGGTTGGGACATGCACAACAACATTGATACAGCTCTCGGCACCACTGCCGCAGGCATGGATAAAGTGTTCGCTGCGCTCATCGAAGACCTCGCCGCCAATGGCCTCCTCGAATCCACACTCGTCTGCATGGGTTCAGAGTTTGGCCGCACGCCTGACATCAATGAGAACGATGGCCGCGATCATTACCCCCTCGCTTATTCCACCGTCTTCGCGGGCGGCGGCGTCAAAGGTGGTTTCGTTTACGGTTCTACGGACAAGGATGGTCGCCGTGTTGCTGACCGTCAGGTCTCGCCCCAGGACTTCCAGGCTACCATCGGTCACGCCATGGGTCTTCCTGTGGACGAAGTGGTCATGTCTCCTTCCAACCGTCCTTTCACGGTTGGAGACAAGGGAGTGCCTGTCACAGATATCTTTGCCTGATCTCCTTGTTTGGTTCATCCTACACAAAACACCCGGTCGAAAGACCGGGTGTTTTGTTTTGAGTGTCTGTGACTGAGGCGCGGTCTGTTCAGACCGAAAGCACCTTTCGCCAGCGGGCAAGCTGCGAAGCCACGTTTTGCGGCGAAGGAGCTCCGATGCCTTTCCTGGCTTCCAGGGCCGTTTTCAGGTTTAAACAGGCTATCACATCCGCTTCGAAGGCAGGTGAGAACTTTTGGAACTCCGCCAGGCTCATGTCTCCAAACGCCTTCTTCTCGGTGATGGAATAGGCGACGAGCTTGCCAATCACTTCGTGGGCCTGCCGGAACGGCACGCCATGATTCACGAGGTAGTCGGCGAGGTCCGTGGCGAGCAACATCGGGTCCGACGCGGCGGCCTCGGTCTTCGCACGGTTCACATCCATGCCACTCACCATTTCCGTGAAGACTTCGAGAGCCAGCGAGAGGGTGTCGATGGAGTCAAACAGCGGTTCCTTGTCCTCTTGAAGGTCGCGATTGTAAGTCATCGGCAGGCCTTTGATGAGCGTGAGCAGGCTCATGAGGTTGCCGATGAGACGGGCGGACTTGCCGCGGGTGAGCTCGGCCACGTCCGGGTTCTTCTTTTGTGGCATCAATGAAGAGCCGGTGGTGTGCGCATCGCTGAGTGTGATGAAAGCGAACTCTGCGCTGGCCCACAGGATGACGTCTTCGCTGAGGCGGGACAGATGAACGCCTGTCATCGCGATGGCGAAAAGCAGCTCTGCGACGAAATCGCGATCGCTGACGGCATCCATCGAGTTTTGCGTCACGCCGTCGAAGCCGAGGTGCGACGCCACGAACTCTCGGTCGAGGATGATCGTGCTGCCCGCGAGGGCACCGGAGCCCAGCGGCATGACATTGAGCCGCTTGCGGCAGTCCGCGAGGCGTGCTGCATCACGCTCGAGCATCTCGACATAGGCCAGCAGATGGTGGGCAAAGAAAACGGGCTGGCCGCGCTGCAGGTGTGTGTAGCCCGGCATCACGGCATCGCCACCGCGCTCGGCGCACTCGACGAGAGCGGCCTGCATGGCACGCGTGAGCTTGAGAATCGCATCAATGCTGGAGCGGCAGTAGAGCCGCACATCCGTGGCCACTTGGTCATTACGGCTTCGAGCGGTGTGCAGCTTCGCTCCGGCGGGACCGATGCGTTTCGTGAGCTCGGCCTCGATGTTCATGTGCACGTCCTCGAGGGCTTCTTTAAACTCAAAGTCTCCCTTTTCGATTTCCGCACGGATGCCGAGCAGGCCGGTCTCGATCTGCGACTGCTCCTCCGCCGTGATGATGCCCGCTTTGAGCAGTCCTTTCGAATGGGCTATCGATCCGGCGATGTCATGAGCGTAAAGACGCCAGTCAAACGACACGGATTCTCCGTAACGCTGCACGAGAGCGCTGGTTTCTTGAGCAAAGCGACCTTTCCACATAAGCAATGAGGGCGCGAGGCTACCGGGATTCCCTCCTGGCGCAACCATTGCTCCACATGGCTTGACACCTTGCCCGCCAGCGGCCTCTAATCTCACGTCATGCTCCTCCTCGCCTCCGTCTCCGCGCTTCCTCCTGTTTGGATGATCGTCCCGTTTGCCATCCTGCTGCTTTGCATTGCCTTGATGCCGCTTTTTGCCGGGCATTTCTGGGAGCATCACTATCCCAAAGTCGCCGTCGGGCTTGGTCTCGTCACCGCCGCCTACTACGGGTTCGTGGCGCATGACTGGCATCCGCTCCACCATGCTGCGCATGAGTATATCAGCTTCATGGCCCTGGTGGGATCGCTCTTCGTGATTTCCGGCGGCATCAACATCCGCGTGAAAGGCGAGGCCACGCCGCTCATCAACACGGTCTTCCTGCTCATTGGTGCGGTCCTGGCAAATCTGATCGGCACCACGGGTGCCTCGATGCTGCTCATCCGGCCGTGGATCAAAATGAACAAGTATCGTGTGACCGGCCTGCACATCGTATTTTTCATTTTTGTGGTCAGCAACGTGGGTGGCTGCCTTACGCCGGTGGGCGATCCGCCCCTCTTCCTCGGCTTTTTGCGCGGCGTGCCCTTCTTCTGGACGCTGGAGCACTGCTGGAAGGGCTGGGCGCTGGCTCTTGCCCTGTTGCTGGCTGTTTTCTTCGTGCTCGACATGGTGAATTTCCGCCGTGCCCCGAAGGAGGTGCGTGAACTGGAGACAGCGCATGAGACGTGGTTTTTCCGCGGGCTGATGAACCTCCTGCTCCTCGGCGTCGTGCTGGGCGCGGTGCTGCTGCCGAAGAACCTGCAGGACATCGTGCTCGGTGGAGTGCTTTCACTGCCTGCGATGGTGATGATCGCCGCTGCGGTGGTGTCCTACTTCACTACACGCCCTGAGATTCACGAGGCCAATGACTTCAACTTCGGCCCGGTGAAGGAGGTCGGCTTTCTCTTCATCGGTATTTTCCTCACGATGATCCCCGCCTTGCAGATCCTGGAGCATGGCGGCGTGGCCGGTGTGTCATCGCCGCTGAGCTACTACTTCGCCACCGGCTCGCTCTCCGCCTTCCTCGACAACGCGCCCACCTACCTGGCCTTCCTGGCGTCCGCGATGGGGCAGCAGGGGATGTCGGTGGACGCTCCATCCGACGTCCTGTCCTTTGCTCAGCAGCATGGACCGCATCTTCTGGCCATCTCGCTCGGCGCAGTGTTCTTTGGGGCCGGCAGCTATATCGGCAATGGACCCAATTTCATGGTCAAAGCCATCGCTGACCGCGCCAAGGTTCACACGCCGGGCTTCATTGGTTACATGATTCGTTTCTCGATTCCCGTCCTGCTGCCCATCCTGATCATCGTCGGCTGGCTGATGGTTCGTTGAGGTCTGGCTCAGCCAGCTGCATCAAACATCTTTCCCGGGTTCAACAGGCCCTGCGGATCGAGGGCTTTCTTCACGGTGCGCATGAGCTCAAAGCTGCCTTCGCCGAGTTGGCGGCGCAGGAAGCCTTTTTTGGCCAGACCGATGCCGTGCTCGCCAGTGACCGTGCCGCCTCGTTTGAGCGTCTCGTCCACGATTTCCTCCAGCGCGGCCTCCACGCGGTGCATCTCCTCATGGTCTCGTTCGTTGGTGAGGAAGGTGGGGTGCAGATTGCCATCGCCGAGATGGCCGAAGGTGCCGATGAGCAGGCGGTGACGCTGCGCGACCTCGTTGATCACGCGGACCATGGCCGCCAGCTCGCTGCGAGGCACGGTGACGTCTTCGAGAATGGTCGTGGGACGCACGCGGGCGAGGGCTGAGAAGGCATTGCGGCGTGCGGCGGCGAGTTTCGCGCCTTCCTGTTCATCCGCGGCGGCCCGCACATCGCGGGCGCCGTTCGCACGGGCCAGCGTCATCATCTGCGCGGCCTCTTCTTCGACCACGGCGGGATGGCCGTCGGTCTCCATGAGCACCACGGCCTCCACATCGGTGGGCAGGCCGATCTTGGCGTAATCCTCCACACAGCGGACGGTCATCTTGTCGAGGAACTCCAGGGTGCAGGGGATGATCTTCGCCGCGATGATGGCCGAGATCGTTTCGGCCGCCTTCTCCATCGAATCGTAGAGCGCCAGCATCGTTTTGCGTGCCTTCGGACGAGGCAGCACCTTGAGCAAAACCTCGGTGATGATGCCGAGCGTCCCTTCGCTGCCGACAAAGAGGTCCTTCATCGAGTAGCCGGCCACGTCTTTGACGCATTTGTTGCCGAGGAAGGTGGCGGTGCCATCCGGCAGCACGACCTCGATGCCCATGACGTAGTCACGAGTGACGCCGTATTTGAGGCCGCGGAGGCCGCCGGAGTTCTCGGCGACGTTTCCGCCGATGGTGGAGATCTTCATCGAGCCGGGATCAGGCGGGTAAAACAAGCCCACCTTCGCACAGGCATCGTCGATCTCCTTCGTGATCACTCCGCTTTGAGCACGCAGCGTGAGGTTCTTCTCATCGAGCTCGATCAGCTTGTCCATCTTCACGAGGCAAAGCACGAGACAGCCCGCCAGTGGCACGCTGCCGCCGCTGAGACCGGTGCCGCTGCCGCGGGTGACCACCGGCACGTTCTTGTCACGAGCAAGCTTCACGCACGCGGCCACCTCCGCGGTGCTCAGCGGGAAGACGACGGCTCCGGGACGCTGTTTGAGTGCCGCTGTGCCATCAAACGAATACGGCACGAGGTCCTCGTCTCGCGTGAGCACTCGCTCCGCGGTCACGATTTGCTTCAACGACTCCACAAAGGCTGCATCGACCTGGTTCATGCCATCATCATGGCAAGTCCCCCTTGCACCGTCAACGCGGCCCGTGCTTTGGTGCCACATGAACTTTCCCCGCCCCATCCGCTTCTCGCCCTATTACCAATCCCGCGTCTGGGGAGGACGTCGTTTGGAGTCCGTTCTCCACCGCACGCTTCCCGATGCCACCACACCTTTCGGCGAGTCCTGGGAAGTCAGCGACCGCCCCGAGGCGATGAGCACCACGGCGGAGGGCGTGACTTTGAACGAGTTGTGGCAAAAGCATCGCGGGGAGGTCTTTGGTGGCCTGAAGAGTGACTCGCCCTGCTTTCCGCTGCTTATGAAGATCCTCGACGCCTGTGATGATCTCTCCATCCAGGTGCATCCGCCTGCGAGTCGTGCCGCCGAGCTCGGTGGCGATCCGAAGACCGAAATGTGGTTCATCGCCCATGCCGATCCAGGTGCCAAAATTTACGCCGGGCTCAAAACAGGCGTCACCCGCGCTCAATTCGATACCGCGCTGCAAAACGGTACGCTCGCCGAGGTCGTCCACGTCATCCATCCACGCACCGGCGACTGCCTTTTCATCCCGAGTGGCCGCATTCATGCCATCGGGGCCGGTTTGCTGATCTATGAGATCCAGCAAAACAGCGACACCACCTACCGCGTCTTCGATTGGAACCGCGTCGGGCTCGATGGGAAGCCCCGCCAGCTTCACATCGCCGAGTCCCTGGCCTCCATCGACTTCGAGGACTTCGAACCCGCCATGCAGCCCGCGGTCACCAACGGGCCGCTCGTGAGCTGCGAGTTCTTCGACGTGCGTTTGTGCTCCACCACGGAGCAACTCGGCCACGAAGGCGAAAACCTCACCCTCGCTGTCACCCAAGGTCAGCTCGATCTCGCAGGCGAAACCTTCCGTGCCGGCGATTTTGCCATCATCCCCTCTTCGATGCTCGAAACAGCCCGCCGCATCACCTCGCGAAGCGATGACGCTCAGTGGCTGGAGATTCGCATCCCATGAGTGCCCTCGATGCCATGCTCGCGGCTCGTGAGCACCCCACGCGGCCTCATGTGATGTATCAGCGCTGGGAGAAGCTGGCTTTCCTGCACTGGCGTTGGGATGCGGAGATCATCCAGCGCACGCTGCCGCCGGGATTGACCGTCGATACCTTCCAAGGAGATGCCTGGCTTGCCATCGTGCCTTTTTATATGCGCGGCATCCGCCCGCGTTTTTGCCCGCCGGTGCCGGGAATCAGTGATTTCCTCGAAATGAATGTCCGCACCTACGTCCGCGATGCGCAGGGCCGTCATGGCGTGTGGTTCTACTCGCTCGATTGCGATCAACCGCTCGCTGTTTGGACCGCGCGGACCTTCTTCCATCTGCCCTACCAGCATGCCCGCATGTCCGCGCCTCAGTCGGAAGGCTGGATCGACTACCGTTGCCAGCGCCGCGGCGAATCCCCTTCGCGTTTTCGCTACCGGGTGAATGCGCAGACCCGCCTCGCTGAACCCGGCACGCTCGAGTTTTTCCTCGCCGAGCGTTACCTGCTGCTCTCTCAAACACCCCGCGGCCTTCGCTGCGGGCAGGTGCATCACACGCCGTATCCTTTGGCAGAAGTGGAACTCGACACCTGGGACGTGAATCCCCTCCTCCAAGCTGGTTTTGAAAACCCCAACCGCCCGCCGGACCACCTCATCGGCTCCTCCGGCGTGGATGTGAAGGTGTATGCGCTGACCGATTAATGCTGCTCCTTCGGTTTGATCATCAGCACGATGAAGACTGACAGCAGAGCTACGCCTGCAAAACTGCCAAAAATCACATTCAACGGGACATGACTGTCGCGAAGCGCTCCAAAAGCCCAATCTCCCAGCCCGCCACAACTGATGCTGACCATGTTCATAATCCCATAACCAGTCGCCCGAACCTCTGGTCGTGTGATCTGACATAGAATAGGCATGTTGTTGCAGTCAAAGAATCCCCACCCGAGTCCAAACACGATAAGTCCGGCCACCGCGACTCCTAGAGTGTCCGCGTTGCCCACACTGAAGAGGGCTGGAAGGAAAAGCATCATGCCGATGGCGCTCGTGAAGATACGTCCACGGGCGTTGCGACGCAGCCATCGATCGGACAGCACGCCGCCAATCATTGCTCCGGCGAGGGAGGCGATTTGCACATAGAGTATAGCGCTCACGCCGGCCTTGCCTTGTCCCAAGCCAAATTTCTCCTTCAAAATGTCGGGCATCCAGTCACGAACGACCCATCCTGCGATCGCAGGCAGTGTGAAATAGAGAACGAGCAGGATGAAGTTCCGATTCGAGAGCAGCGAACTCGCGTTTTGCCCCAATCCACCTGGAGGCTTGCTTTCTGTCTTGCTTTGAGTCGATGATTTGTCGCGCAGCATCGCTAGCAAAGGCAAGGCATAGATGATGCCAATCA
>JBKCXA010000817.1:0-2328 GCA_046316935.1 Prosthecobacter sp. | reverse complement strand
GACCTGCACCCGTTTCCGCCCCGGATTGGAGGGATCAGGCTGGATGTCGAGCTGGAGCCGGGAGAGGGCATTCAGCGGGATGGAGCCGGTGAGGAACTCGAGGCTGGTGGCAAAGCCATCGCCATCTGGATCAGCGGCGTCGGCCGCATTTCCACTGTTGTCGATGGTGCCGAAGTGCAAATGCCTCCAGTTTTGAATCTCGGTGATGCTGATGGCCTGGAGGCCGATCTCGAAGGTGCCCTCATCGCTATCTGTATTGATCAGGCGCAGGTCGGTGGCGTGACTGCCGAGCACGGGCGTTTGAAAGGTCACAGGCAGTATGACGCTGGCCGCGGGCTGGATGATGATGGGGAAGGTGGTGCCGCCAAAGCCATACGAGGATGCCTCATGGTTGAAAAAGCCTGCGGAGCTGATCTCCAGGTGATCCGCACCAGTGTTGCGGATGCGGAACTGCAGCGTCTTGGGCTGCGTCTGCACCACATAGCCATAGTCCACCATGGAGGCTCCGCTGGTGAGCGGTATGTCCAGCGGTTGTTCGACGACGATCTCCGGGTTGGTGGGACCATAAAGATGGATGGAATTGTAATGAAGCGGGCTGGATTGCAGATTCGACCCAATCGCTGCCCAACCGCCTGCGAGTGACATCGTCTTGCCAAAGTATCCGATCTGATCCGGCTGTGGCAGCGGGTATTGATAGCGCACCGCGCCTGCGGGCGAGGAGTCCCATTCGTAGCGGTAGGCGGCCCCTTCTTGGATGGAGCTGGTCGCGGGAAGGTTGTAGCCGAGTGCGCCGACGAGAATGACGCCATTTTCCATGGCCAGAGCTTGCCCAAAGCGCCCATCGGCCTGTGGGTTGGGATCATTCAGCAAAAAGGCAGGCACCGTGGGTGTGGTGCTGCCCAGATCATAGGCATACACTTTGCCCTGCCATGTGGTGCCGTTGCTCGCGTTTACATCCTTGGACGCCACCAGCAGGTGATCTCCTTCCAGCACGATTTGATAGCCAAACTGAGCATACGCAATAGCCGCCGGAGCCTGAAGGGTATGCACAGGAAGGGTGGGTGTGGCACTCGCCGTGTCAAAAACATACACCGTGCCTGCCTGAGTCATGCTGCCGACATCCTGACGATAAGAGCCGACCGCGATGCGGCTGCCGCTGCGGGCCAGCACCTCGCCGAATCGAGTCGCCGTGCCGGGATTGGGGATTTCTAGCAGTGGAGTCGCAGGAGTGGCCGATGCGATATCAAAGACACACACGGTGCAAAGCTGCGCCTGGTAATTCGTGTCCCGCGACGCCACGAGCACGTTTCCCTGGAGCAGCATGCCTTGGCCAAACGTGCCAAACTGCGGGCTGCCGATGTAGTGCACGATCTCCTGGATCGGTGTGGCCGGATTCGCCGAGCTGAGGTCATAAATGTAAACGATCCCCACTCCAATATCACCCGCAATGTCACGGCCAGGACATGCAACGGCCAGCAAGGAGCCCGAAAGGCTCATTTTTTCACCAAACTGGTCAGCATATTCCGGAAGAGGATTTGAAATGCTAAACACAGGTACGCCCGGTGTCGGCGAGGTGCGGTCAAAGACATAGATCTTCCCTGCGTTTTTTTCCAAGGCATCCGTTTCAGGCGCACCCACGACGACATAGTTGCCGTTCATGACGACACGATCTCCGAAATCATTGAAACCACCTGTGCCAACCGTGGTGAACGCACCGATGCTTGGATAAAACCACCTGTCTGTGCCAGCCGTATTGAAGAAGGCAGCCCCAGCGCTTCCCGCCACATGCGGACTATAAGGCACACCGATGCCTGACACATTTTGTGGATCCAATGTCTTCAACGCCACGGCCTCTCCGAAGGCCTCGCCATGCGCGGGATCGAGCAGGTTCACATACGTCGCCGTGGGCACCGTCGGCGTCGCGGAGCTCAGCAGGTAGCGGTAGGCGCAGCCATATTGAGTGGCCCCATTTCGCAGATCCCGCGGTGTGCCGATGAGCAGGTGCGGATAGACCAAGGCCACGGATTTAGCGAACTCCTCACCCACAAAACCCGGCGTTGGATTCTCAAACACAAGCGTCGGAACCGTCGGCGTCGTGCTGCTGAGGTCGAAGAGGTAGGCGCGTCCATTGTAGCCCGCTCCTTCCGGGGCTCCCACGATGAGATAGTTGCCGGAGAGCGCCATGCTGCCGCCAAAATACTCGTTCTCAGTCGCTGATGCCGGGCTTTCGATCTGATGCACGATGGCTCCCGGCGTGCGGCTGTTCAGGTCGTAGAAATCCACGGTGCCTTTTCGCGCCGGGTCGCCAGGATGTCCCACGGCCCGCAG
>JBKCXA010000816.1:0-2263 GCA_046316935.1 Prosthecobacter sp. | reverse complement strand
CGGCATCCGCGGGCGTGTTGTTGGCGATCAAGAGAGCCGTGTTGCCGTTGTAGGTGCCGATTTCGAAGATGTTTTTCGCTTCGGTGATCTTCAGCAGGGCCACGAGCAGCGAGCTTTCGAGCGTGAGCAGGCTGCCGATGGCGCTCGGCGGCATGGTGAGCGTGATCTCGACGTTCTGATCGGGAAACTTGTCCTCGACGAGCTTGAAGATCTGGCGGAGGAACTGGTCGTTCTGATCGGCATCGGCAAGGTCGAGCTTTGACGGGTCGTGCATCTCGATATCGTCGGGTGGCAGGTCGAGCGTGTTGACGACGGCATCCGCGGGCGTGTTGTTGGCGATCAAGAGGGCCGTGTTGCCGTTGTAGGTGCCGATTTCGAAGATGTTTTTCGCTTCGGTGATCTTCAGCAGGGCCACGAGCAGCGAGCTTTCGAGCGTGAGCAGGCTGCCGATGGCGCTCGGCGGCATGGTGAGCGTGATCTCGACGTTTTGATCGGGGAACTTGTCCTCGACGAGCTTGAAGATCTGACGCGGGCGGATGGAGGGAATCGGGTTTTCCATGAAATCAGGCGGTGACGGGCTGCCAGGAGCGATTGCGGGCGGAGCGGGCGATGGCTTCCATCATGCGGAGGCCTTCCTCGGCGATCTCGACACCGGCGACCATCGGGTGCGGCTGGTGATCGCCCGAGCGATACGCGATGAGCCAGTCGGCGAGGTCGGTGTAGTAATTGGCGAAGGCTTCCATGAAGCCAGCGGGATGGCCGGCCTTGAAACGGGTGTAGCGCTCTTGATTGCAGATGTGCAGGCCGTTCGCGGCACGCGTGATGAGGGACGTGTGGCCGCGATTGTCGTGCAGCGTGAGATATTCGGGATTCATCTGCACCCACTCGGCGGAGGACTCTGTGCCAAAGACGCGGATGCGCAGGCCGTTGGCATGCCCGAGGGCAGTTTTGCCATACCAAAGCTGCACGGGGAGATCGCCGGTGTAGCGGGCAAGGCACTGCACGTTGTCGATGATGCCGTCAAAGTGCCCCTGCTGCTGCTCCATCGCACACACCTCGGCCGGCGAGGCCTGCGTGAGGAAGTGAATCAGGTGATGCACATGCACACCGAGGTCGAGCGAGACCGTGGGGATGAAGTCATCCTTCAAACGCCAAGCTTGTGGCTGCGGCTTGCTGTCCTGCGCACCCACGAGGCGCAAGAAGCCCTCCTGCGGCATCTCCGCGGCCACATGCGTGATCTGGCCGAGCTTGCCGCTTTCGATCATGTGACGCAGTTCGCGGATGATTGGATAGCCGGTGTAATTGTAGGTCACGGCGACGAAGCCGTTGTTTTGATCGCGAGCCGCACGAATGGCACCGGCTTCGGCTGAAGAGACTGCCAGAGCCTTTTCGGAGATGAGAGGGAAACCGGCCGCGAGAGCCTCGGCGGCCATTTCGGCATGCATCGGCGTGGGCGTGAGCAGCAGGACAGCATCGAGTTTGCCCTGCTCCGATTTCAAAAAGGCACGCCAGTCACTGTAAAGACGTTCCGCAGGCACATCGAGCAGCGCGGCGGTGTCTTCGTTCACCTTTGGTATGAGGCTGAAGCATCCCGCGACGATGCGGAAGCGTCCGTCCATTTGCGAGGCGATGTGATGCGAGCGGCCGATGGCGGAGTCGAGGGCGCCGCCGATGATGCCGAGCTTGAGCGTGTTTTCAGGCATGGATACGAGCGGTGGTGGTGGCCGCGATCATCGGAGGCGAGTCCTCCTTCGGATCGTTGAGGCTGGTTTGCACAAAGTAGAGCGGGCGCAGCTTCACCTCGTCGAAGACCTTGCCGAGGTAGAGGCCGACGATGCCGAGATTCGCAAAGCCAAGACCGCCGAGGAAGCTGATGAGCACGGCGAGCGTCGTCCACCCTTCCACAGCCACATCGAGCATGAAGTAGCGGGCGATGACGACCATGCCGTAAAGCACCGAAAGGATGGCGAGGAAGAAGCCGAAGCGGATGGAGAGGCGCAGCGGCTTGTTCGAGCGGGCCACGACGCACTGCACGGCGAAGTCGAGCAGCTTGACGAGGTTGTAGCTGCTCTTGCCGGCGAAGCGGGCCGCGTGCTCGACATCCACCGTGGTGCGACGAAAGCCCACTTCGAGGATGAAGACGGGGAAGCTGCGGTTTCTCTCGCGGAAGCTGCAAACGCTCTCGATGACGCGGCGGGAGCAGATGGAGAAATTCGCGATGCTGTTGTCGAAGTCGATGTCGCCGAGCCAGTTGTAGATGAGG
>JBKCXA010000815.1:0-2138 GCA_046316935.1 Prosthecobacter sp. | reverse complement strand
TGGACCGCGTGGAGACCACCAGCGCCACCTGGATGGGCCTCACCATGGGCTGCTGCCGCTGCCACGATCACAAATACGATCCGCTCTCGATGAAGGACTTCTATTCCTTCTTCGCCTTCTTCAACAACGTGCCGGAAAGCGGCACCATCCAGGGCGCGTCGAACCGCAGCGGCGGCAACAGCCAGCCCATCACCACGGTGCCCACGCTGGAGCAGGAGCAAAAGGTCGCGCAGCTCGACGCGGACCTCAAAAAAGCCAAAGCACACGTCGCCGAACTCACGAAGCAACTCCCGCAGCTCATCGCCGCCTGGGAACCGAAAGCGCAGGAGACGCTGAGCAAGATGAAGACCGTCTGGGCACCGCTGACACCGTCGAACGTTGAATCAAAAAACGGCACCACTTTGGTGAAGCAGCCCGATGGCAGCTACCTCGCCACCGGAGCGAATCCGCAAAAGGACGTGTACATCTACGACGCCCCGCTGCCGGAGCAGGGCGCGTCCGCCTTCCTGCTCGAATGCCTCACCGATCCCTCGCTGCCCGGCGGCGGTGCGGGTCGCTACAGCAACAGCAACTTCGCCCTCAGCGCCTTCGATGTGTATGTGAGGCACAAAAACGGCAAGCAGGAGCTCTTGAAGCTCAAAAAGGCCGAGGCCGACTTTTCGCAGAAGGGCTACGAGATCGCCAACGTGATCGATGACGGCAAGCGTAAGGGCAAACGCGGCTCCTGGGCCGTCGATGGCCCGAATCGCAAAGAAAACCGCCGCGCCATGTTTGTGCTGCAGGAGCTCATCGCGCCCGAGAAGGATGCCATGCTGCTGCTCCGCGTGCGCATGGAAGCCATCGGCGGGCACAACATCGGCCGCTTCCGTCTTTCCGCCTCCAGCCTGCCGCCGGACGCGGTGCGCCTCAGCGGCGATCCGTTTTCACCCGCGCTCAAACTCGCCATCGAGACACCGGCGGCCAAACGCACGCCGCAGCAGAAAAAAGACATCTCGGCCTTCTTCCGCGCGAATGTCGAAAACCCGCTCAAACACGCCGATGGGGCCCTCACTCGTGCTCAGCAGGCCTACGACGACTTTGACCGCTCACTGCCAAACGTGATGGTCATGCAGGAAGGCCCCGTGCGTGACACTTTCGTGCTCAAGCGCGGCGAATACGACAAACCCGGCGACAAAGTGACCATGGCCACGCCCGCCGTGCTGCCACCCATGCCGAAAGGCGCACCCGCGAACCGACTCGGTCTCGCGAAGTGGCTCGTCGATCCCGCAAACCCGCTCACCGCTCGCGTGTGGGTCAATCGCACCTGGGAAAAATTCTTCGGCTACGGCATTTGCAAAACGGCGGAGAACCTCGGCTCGCAGGCGGAGTATCCCGTGCATCCCGAGTTGCTCGACTGGCTTGCCACCGAGTTCATCCGCAGCGGTTGGGATATGAAAAAGATGCAGAAGCTCATCGTCATGAGCGCCGCGTATCGACAGAGCAGCAAGGTCACGCCCGCCTTGCTCGAAAAAGATCCCGACAACCGCCTGCTCGCTCGCGGCCCACGTTTCCGCCTCGGTGGTGAAGTCGTGCGCGATCAAGCGCTCGCCATCGCCGGACTGCTCGTGCCGAAGGTCGGCGGCCCCAGCGTGAAGCCCTACATGCCCGCCGGCGTGTGGGACGACACCAGCAAATACGGCGACCTCCGCGGCTACAAGGCCGACAGTGGCGAAGGCCTCTACCGCCGCAGCTTCTACACCATCTGGAAACGCACCGCCGCACCGCCGACGATGCTCATGTTTGACGCTCCCAGCCGCGAAGTCTGCACCGTGAAGCGCAGCCGCACCAACACACCGCTCCAGGCGCTTTCTTTGCTCAATGAAGTGACCTTCGTCGAAGCCGCGAAGGCTTTGGGAGAGAAGATGATCAAGGAAGGCGGCTCCACGCCCGAGCAGCGCATCGCCTGGGCGTTTCGTCGCGCGACCTCGCGGTTGCCTTCAGCCGAGGAGATCGGCGTATTAAAGAAAGGACTCGTCGAACGTCTGTCGAGGTTCCAAGCCGAGCCCGAATCCGCGAAGCAGTTCCTCGCCATGGGCACCTACAAGCCCGATGCATCCATCCCGCCTGCTGAGCTGGCGGCACATGGGGTGACCGCCAGC
>JBKCXA010000814.1:0-4421 GCA_046316935.1 Prosthecobacter sp. | reverse complement strand
GGCTGGTACTTCCATTCGCTGGATGGCGAGCATTGCTTCGAGGTTGGCGGGAAAGAAATGCTGGTGTGGGGGAACTACTGCAACGTGCTCGGCGGCGCGGTGCCGGTGAACATCTACTATTCCACCGACGGCGGCGAGACGGTGAAGCTGGCCTATGCCTTCGGCCAGAACCCGAAGTTCCAGCAGAAAGGAGCGAAGCCGGAGGACGCTCTGCTCGGCAATCCCGAGAACAAGCTCATCGCCCGCCACATCCACAACGTGACCTACAACCCGGCGGAGAACGCCTTTTACGCCGTCACTGGCGACATTGACCGCGGCCACGGGAACGAGGTTCACTGGGTCCGCGGCACCTACGACGGCGCGGCGGACCGGTGGGACTGGCAGCATGTCATCAGTGTGAACTCAAACTCTCGCTTTAAGTGTGGCGGACTCAATTTCATCGACGGAAAGTGCTATTGGATCGCCGATGCGAACGGTCTCGCTCTCGCCAACCGCTATGATCGCGGCATTTTTATGAGCGATCCGAAGGACATCACGGACACCTCGAAGCACACGATGCTCTTCAATCCAGGCTACGAGTCGGCGAACATGCTTTATGAGGACGGTGTCTTTGTCGCCACGCACTGCGCACCGGCCTCGCCCTACGGCTGCGGCATCATCTGGTCCTCCGACAAGGGCAAAACTTGGGCTCAGTATGACCTCAAAGAGTTCGGCGCCCGCAGCGGCTGCCGCATCAACCGCAAGAACAGCGACGGCTGGTTCCGCATGGATCTGCGCAAGGGCTGGATCGAACGCGCCGAGGTGCTTTTTTTGAAGCCAAAACCCTGATCCATGCCGCCAGCCATGCTCCGCGTCCTTTCTGTCCTTTTCGTCCTTTCTGTCCCTTCCTTCGCGGACATCCGCCCCCTGCTGCAAAAATACTGCCTCGACTGCCACAACTCTGAAAAACAAAAAGGAGACATCGATCTCACGCACTTCGGCTCGCCGCAGAATGTGGTGAAGGAGTTCAAGCTGTGGCAGACGATGCTCCAGCAGGTCGGGGAGGAGGAAATGCCGCCGAAGAAGCCGCTGCCGAGCGCGGCGGAGAGGGAAGAGATCGTGGCGTTTTTGAAGAAGGGCATCGACTCGGTCGATTGGAGCACGCAGAAGGGCATCGAGCACGTCACGCTGCCGCGGCTGACGAAAACAGAATACAACAACACGCTGCGCGACCTCCTCGGCATCGACTTTGAGCCGGGGAAACTGCTCCTCGATGATGGTCCTGGCCTCTCGGGCTTCACCAATGATCGCGATGCGCTTTTCATCTCGCCCGCGCTGGCGGAGCAGCTCTTTGATGCGGCGGATTACGCACTGCAAAGCATGCTCAATCTGCGCCAGAAGCCTTACTTGAAACACTTCGAGGCCGAAAACATGCTCATGACCGAGCGCGGCTCGAAACCGGAAGAGCTTCCTGGCGGTGGCGTCGGCTACTCGCTCGCCGGAGCAGGACAGCGCACGCTTTACGATGAGGTCATCGTGCCCGCCGATGGCTGGTATCGCCTGACCGTGAAGCATGTCGGCCGCGGTGGCGATGCGGGGCTGCGTTTGCGCATCGACAACGAGCCGCGAGCGCTTTTGAAGTGCCTCGACAACTCACCGAAAGAAGAAACGATCGAGCTGCTTCTCCGTGCAGGCTCGCATCAGATGACGTGGAACATCGACAACACCACGCTGCGTGCCGCCACGCCGGTTCCGGTGCGCAAAGCGAAGAAGGCAGCGCCGAAGGGCGGCTATCCTGTCTTTGATCAAAAGAAGGCAGCACCGCTGGTGAAGGATGCGGCCACGATGAACGCGCCACAGCTTCCGGTGCCCGCGAATGCCTCCTCGGAAGTGAAGAAGCTCGTCGATGCGATGAATCGAGGCTTCGTGAGCATGCAGATGCGTGTCGAATATCTGCGGGCCGTGACGCCTGGGGGCAATCCAAGTGATCTGCGCAGCTTCTACAACCTGCTGCCGGAGCGCACCGAGGCGATGGTGGCCGCGAAGCATCAACTCGCGAAGGCGATGGAGGTCTCCGTGGCCGAATTGGATCGATTGATCGAGGTCGCGAACGTGGAGAAGCTTGCCAGCAATCGAAAGGTGGTCGGCGACTCGCTTGAAGTGCTCGATCTGCCGTTTGATCCCGCTTCGCTCATCGGCAGTGCGGAGGCTCAAAAAGCCGTGAAAGCCGAAAAAGTCGGTGCGCCGGGTGTGGACTGGATTCGAGTCGAAGGCCCGATCTCGCCCGCAGGATCGAAACCTCGCGAAATCTTCCAAAGTGATGCCAAAGGTGCTTTGAGCGCCTTTTTGCCCAAAGCCTTCCGTCGGCCGTTGCGAGCCGGTGAGCTCGAAAAGCATCTCGCGCTTTATGAAGCCGCCCAAAAGCGCGGCGAATCGCCCGAGCAGGCTCTCAAGCTGGCATTCGCCGCCGCATTGACCTCGCCGAGCTTTTTGTTCCGCGATGAGTTTCGTGCCGGAAAGCTCGATGATCATCAATTGGCGAGCCGCTTGAGCTATTTCCTCTGGATGAGCATGCCCGATGACGAACTGCGCACTCTCGCCGATGCTGGAAAGCTCCGAGATGATGCGACGCTGCGTGCTCAAGTGAAGCGCCTGATCGCTGACCCGCGCTCGCGGGCCTTCACGAGCACCTTTCTAGGCCAGTGGCTCGGCTTTGCCGGACTCGGCACCGAGCATGTGCCAGATGCGCGGAAGTTCCGCGACTTCACCCCCGCGCTGGCGGAGGCGATGAAGCTGGAGCCGGTGCTCGTGTTTGAAAACCTCCTTCGCAGCGGCGGCAGTCTCACGCGTCTGCTCGACAGCCGCGAGACTTTCGCCAATGCCGAACTCGCCAAAGTCTATGGCCTCGACGTGAGCGGCGAGGTCATGCAGCCGGTGAAACTCACCGATGACAAGCGTGCTGGCCTGCTCGGCATGGCCGCGGTGCTCACCGCCTCGTCCACGCCGAACCGCACGAGTCCGGTGATTCGCGGCAAGTGGGTTTTGGAGACGCTGCTCGGTCGCAAACTTGCCGAACCGCCTGCCGATGCCGGCCAGCTCGATGACAAGGCCGGAGATCGCGGCAAAACGCTGCGTGAGGAGCTCGCCGCGCATCGTCGGAACGAGTCATGCGCAAGTTGTCATGACAAGATTGACCCGATTGGCTTCGGTTTGGAGAATTTCGACGCCATCGGCCGGTTCCGCGAAAAAGAGGCCGGCAAATCTGTCGATGCCAGCGGCACGCTTCCCGGTGGCATCGAGATCAACGGCCCCGCCGAGCTTCGAAATGCCATCCAGCAGCACCACGCCGATGAATTCATCCGCAACGTCACGCAGCGCCTCACCGCGTTTGCGTTGGGTCGGGCTTTGAAGCCGCAGGATGAAGGTTTGATCCGCCAGTTGCTCGCCGATTTGAAAAGCAACGATCACCGCGCTGAAGTGCTCATCGAGTCCATCGTGCTCAGCGAGGCGTTTCGAACGCAGGGCACCTTGAATTGAAGCCCGGAGGGCTTCCCCTTGAATAGCCAGGGGTGCAAACCCCTGGACGAGGCGAGAGCGCCAAACCAACCCCGGAGGGGTTGTCCAATGCGCGGTGGGTCATCGAAGACACCAAACGCATTGGCGAACCCCTCCGGGGTTCGGGCCGCATTCGTGGTGTTCCAGGGGTTTCACCCCTGGCTATTCGTGGGGAACGCCTCCGGCGTTCAAGTTGCGCTTCCGCAGGCTATATTAATGGTGGGAGGATGCCGACTTACACGGACATCACCTATCACATCGTGTTTGGGACGAAGAACCGGGTGCCATCGCTCGACAAGGCGCGGCGGGATGATTTGTACCGCTTCATCTGGGGCGTGCTCAAAGAGCGTGATTGCCATCTCTATCGCATCGGCGGTGTGGAAGATCATGTCCACCTATTGACCTCGCTTCATCCATCGGTGGCGCTGGCGGATTTGGTGAAGGAGATCAAAACCGCGTCCTCAGCATGGATTCGTGGGCAGCAGGTTTTTCCATTGTTCGATTACTGGCAGGAAGGCTACGGGGCCTTCACCGTGGCCGCGGAGGCGAGGCCCGCGTTGATCGATTACATCAAGAGCCAGGAGCAGCATCACGCGAAGCGCGATTTTGTAACGGAGCTGCGCTCGATGGTCGAGGCGGCGCATCTGGATTGGAAGGAAGACTATCTTCCTTGAGTCCGCACATGCTCGAAGGCGGCCTGCTGCATGAATTTGGCGGCGGCAGGCGTGTTCGTGTGGCCGGCGAGCGTGTCGATGTGGATCTTTTTCGGCACGGGGAGGGCGTTGTAGGCGGCATAGACGCTTGATGGAGGGCAGGTGGTGTCGATGAACCCGACGGTGACGGCCGCGCCTTTGCATTTGGCACGCGTGGCGAAGTTCACGCAGTCA